>DATEDU010000085.1:0-9659 GCA_035281525.1 Pyrinomonadaceae bacterium
ATTCTGCCGCGACAGATTCAAGCATTGGGAAATCGAGAGTTTAAGCGTCGTCAATGCAAGCTGTATCGAAGAGAGTTTCTAAAGGGACAACGGGTATACGAACGACGCTTCACCTATGGAAATGTCTTTGCGTTCCGCACACCTAGCGGCCGCGATCAATCGATCTGCTTCTTACGCGCCGTCGGCTTGATAGCAGCCGGTTACCACCGGCAATTCACGGATGTTGAAATTAGCTATCCGTTCACCCACCGACCCTTAATTGAATTCTCTCAAGCGATACCGTTTGACCAAAAAGTACGTCCACGCGACACCAGATCCATTTTGCGACGAGCAATGCGGGATCTGCTCCCGGCAGAGATCGCGAATCGTAAAGGCAAGGGCCACATTGCCGATGCGTATATGCGCGCCATGGCTCGCGAGTGGCCGCGCCTTAAACGGTTGTTCGCCGACGCGAGGATTTGCAATTACGGCTACGTACGTCCCGAAGGATTGAGCGAACTGATCGAGCACGCCAGGCATGGCAACGATCCTAAAGCGTTGTACATCGCTTACCTGCTGCCTTTGGAATACTGGCTCCGTGCTTTGGAGCAGCGGCAGTACCACGTTTTGGCTGCAAACCATTGAGAAGTGAGCGATACAAACAATGAGTACGATCGGCGGAATCTACAACCTCAATGCACAAGCTGTCGACTCGCATCAACTAATGCGAATCGGCAAAGCAATCGAGCAGCGCGGACCAGATGGAGGCGATCATTGCCTGCGTGGATCCGTCGGTATGGTCTATCGAGCATTCCACACGAATAGTGAATCAACATCCGAGAAGCAACCTTTTGTGTCGCGTGAAGGGCATATGCTCTGTTGGGATGGCCGGCTCGACAATCGAGGTGAACTGATCTCGGAATTGAAAAACTACGATCTCGAAGACCATACCGACGTGGCAATAGTATTGGGAGCCTTCAGGAAATGGAACGAAGGTTTCCTGTCGAGATTGGTTGGTGATTTCGCGTTATCACTGTGGGATAACCGCAGTCAAACATTACTTCTCGCGCGCGATCCGGTCGGCGTTAGACCGCTTTATTATCACGCAACCGGCGAAATGATCGTCTGGTCATCAGAGCTCACCCCACTAATCGAACTCCCTTCGTTACGACTGGAAGTTGATGAGGACTATGTTGCCGGATTTCTAGCTAATAGCCTTGACCCCGGTGCGACACCCTATAGATACGTACGTGCGGTTCCGCCGGGTCATGTCGCTAAAGTAACGAAGGGAGCGCTGGAGCTCAGAAGATTCTGGAAACTCAATCCGGATCAAAAGATTCGTTACAAGACTGACGCGGAATATGAAGAACATTTCCGCTATCTGTTTCGGGAAGCAGTTCGTTGTCGTTTGCGGGTCAATGGACCAGCTTGGGCCACCTTAAGTGGAGGGTTGGACTCGTCATCGATCGTTTGTATGGCGGACGACATTTTGGCGAGCGGAGACGCCGAAGCGTCGAAGCTGGAAACCGTATCGTACGTCTACGATGAATCAACAAGTTGCGATGAGCTGAATTTCGTCGAAGTCATAGAGAACTTTCGAGGCCGCGCTGGTAAGCATTTGAGCGAGGGCGATTACCCGTTGCTGGGAGTCTTTCCTGAAGAATCAGATATTACCTATCCCGATTTTGTCGATTGCTTTTTCGCTCGTCATCAAGGGTTATGCAATGCAATGAGCGCGGACGGTGCGCGCGTTATCATCACGGGTCACGGCGGTGACGAAGTGCTTTGTAGCGGTGCCAATCCGTCGTTCGAACTGGCAGACCTTCTGTTACAGGGAAAATGGATCAGCCTCAATCAGTCGCTGCGTGCGTGGTCCAGGTTTCTGCGGAAGTCGTATTTCTCGATGCTGTTGCGAGACCTGGCGATACCTCTCATGCCTCGTAATGTGCAGATTTTTTGCGGGCTCGTTCCGAAGAATCTACAGCTTCCATCGTGGTTTGATCCTGAATTCGTCGCCAGGACGAACCTTAAGAACCGCAATCTTAATTTCGCGAACATTTTTAATTTCAAGTTGCCGAGCGAGCGGGCCCAGGCTGGAGGATTTCTGTCGGCGGTCGGTTTCGTCAGCAGAGCGTCTTTTCGAACTCGCGGCCGTATAGAACTAAGTCATCCATACCTTGATCGCCGTTTAGTGGAGTTCCTTCAGGCGATCCCTCACGAACAAAGAATTCGTCCCGGGGAGACAAGATCGTTAATGCGCAGAGCGTTGCGAGGGTTAGTGCCGGAAAAGGTACTGAACCGCAAAACAAAACGCGGTCCTGACGAAGCATTGCTGCGTGCGATGGTCCGAGAATGGCCGCGGCTGCAAACGATGTTTAATTCTCCTCGCGTGCAGGATCATGGCTACATGAACGCGGACCTGCTGCTGGCCGCATTGGAAAGAGCACGTCATGGCTGCAAGACGAGTTCTTTCGCACCCACGATCTGCTTAGAGCTTTGGCTGCAAGCGTTCGAACATCGACGCTCTAAAGCCAAGAGTACTGACGTGTCAACCGTGCGCGCGAACGAAGACACGGAAGTGCGCAGTCACGAGGCCTTAGGAACATTAACACCTGTTCCTCAGGTATGAATTAACCGTTGCTCATGTCAGTGAGCAACCAACCCTAAGAAAGGAAAAGACTATGTACACAGTATCTGATCTTGTGGAAGTCGGCGCGGCTGAAGATCTTATCCTGGCAACCAAGGTTCAGAGCCTCGAGGATGACATCGCGGTTCCATCCGATTTTCCGGCTGAGCAGTTCGATGAATAACCTACTGACCTGGCACCTGAAGGTCACGGCCTTCGGGTGCCAGGCCCCTAACCAAATCGTCTGAGTAATTGAGGAGGTAGGAACAATGTACACAGCATCTGATCTTGTTGAGATCGGCACGGCCGAAGATCTCATCTTGGGAACCAAGATGCAGAACTTCGAAGACGACATCGCGGTTCCATCGGATCTGCCGGCTGAGCAGTTCGATGAATAACTAACTAACCTGGCACCTGAAGGTGGAGCTTTCAGGTGCCAGACCTAATGCTTGAGCGAGATTTTACTTAGAGGCTTGCCAAACATCTTGAGTTCGAGATTGAGGATCTGTAACCCAAAGTCGCCTTCTTGCAGCTTTTCAACAAGGGAGGGCCAAGCGGACATCATGAACTCCAGACGCTTGACCGATTTTGACATGCCCATGGGCGGAAGCTCACCGCCTTCGAGCAATGCGGTCAGATCTATGACTGCTCCCACGGCAGGTATATTGCGACCATTCTCTTTCAACGTCGCAACACCATCAGACTTCAACGATACAACTCTTGCTTTTAGTGTTCCTCTGATCGGTTCCCGTGAGACATTTTGAATTCTAATGTCTACCGAGAGAATGTTGCTCTGCCGATCGTAGTGTGGTCGCTCTACTCTTAGGACAAATTTTTCGGACAAATCCTCGAGGTCCGATAGTTCTGTGCTGCCGTTACGCAGCACGCTACCGTCCACTTTAATCGTAGCGGTCCACACCTGCGGCGTTCCTGTTCGGTTATCAATCCAGAATGGGTGAAAACCTCCTGCAGCGTCAGCCGAGAGGCCCGCTGTTTGACCCCCATAGTGGTGACTTATGGCGCCCTCTGCCAATTGAATTCGGAGAGCTCCGCCGTTAACGGCCGGATTCCATGGGCTCCTGTGACCGCCACCTTGCGCGTAGCCATGCAACACCCACTGCCCATCATCAGTATGGGTGAATGCTTTGTCCGACACCTTGACGCTGGGTAAGAACGTCTCTCCGCCATCAAACGACGCGGCAAAGCGGACCGTAAAATCCAGACCGTTTTCGCTCTCGCTCCTGTCGTACCAGCTTACACCGACTACGCCTTTGGAATTCACACTTACCATCGGCATGAAAGAGACTCGAGTCACTCCTTTCTTCGACCCGTGTTCGCTCACGATTGTGGGTTTGGACCATGTACGACCTTTGTCAGACGAATATACCAACGCGATCTGTGATATGCCGGGCTGGGATCCGGCATACACTGCGTAGAGCCGGTCTTTAAAGACACCAGTTGTCCGATCGCCGGCGAGAGACAACACAGGATGGGACGCCCACATCCTGTGCGAAGCCGGCTGGGAGTATCGAGCGAGCACCGCCGGCTTGCTGAATGTCACGCCGGCATCAGATGTGGTAACCGCTTTTAAAACAATGTTTGGTACTCCCTCCTTTGCATCTTCGGCTCCACTCACGTTCTCCGTCATCAAAAATACAGCCGTGCCATCGGAGAGGACGAATGGTGGCGCGATCTGGCCGACCGGCATTAAGAACCGCGAATATCTGAACGTCTTTCCGCTATCGTTAGAAATCGCAACACTGTAGATCGCCCGAGATCTGTCTTCTATAATTCCAGAGCCGAAATTAGCTGCTTTGCCAACGACATAGATCGTTCCTCTGGAATGTGTGTCTGTGTCATCCACGGCTAAGAAGGGACGATCGAAAAACGGGAATTCCCCGATCGCCTTCCAGCTTTCGCCACCGTCCTGAGATTGAAAAAGGTTCGCATATGCTCGCACGCCCGGTTCAGGTGTCCGTGCATTGCTTATGAAATACAAGGTATCGTCGGGTCCGAAAGCAACTGCTGGATCCGTCTGGTCCACATCCTGGTCTGGTCTTCCGATCTTTAGCTTTGGCTCCCAGTGCGCACCGCCATCACGAGAAACGTAAACAACGGAGGTGAAACCCGTGGTTTCCGAAACAATCATCGAGCCGCCGAGCAGAATTGGCTTTTGTGGGTGCGAAGCTACTGCGACCTCATAATGCAATTCGTTCGCCTGAGGCCTGCTGACTAGAACGTTCCGCTCAACGACAACTTGATTTGAAATGCCTTGGGCCGCTGCAGTGGTGCAGAAGAGCCCCAGACACGCGACTGATAACCAGAAGCTGTGATGCTTTGACATGATCGCGTTGAATGTTGTCATCAAGCTCTAGAAGTTCAGCCTTAGAGCCAACTGTACCGATCGTGGACCACCAATTTGAAAGAGCGGGTTGAAACCTCCGCCGCTGCCGCCGCTGCCGAGACTCCTTGCAAGCGAAACGGTTGAACGACCAAAAAGCGGATTGGTGAGCACGTTCGTGCCCGAACCAGCAGAACCTGGGTCACCGAAATTGGGGTGATTGAAAATATTGAAGAATTCGGCTCGAAGCTGAAGGTTGACTTGTTCAGTCAGCGGGAAACGACGGCGCACAGCAAAGTCTATCTGCCAGGCAGGAAATCCACGCAGAACGTTGCGACCCAGCGTTCCCTGCCGCCCGACTGGCACTTTAAACGCTGCCGGATTGATGCGCCTTCCACCGGCTACCGTCGAATCTTGAATGTAAAGCGGGACACCCTCGATTAAGTCGGGTCTGAATACGCCGATGCCTCCTCCAACTGGGTTAGCTCCAGACAAGACATTTACAGGCGTTGCTGATCTTGCTGTGAAGATCGTATCGACCGAGAAGTTTCTGAGCAGCAGATTACCAACACCCCGATGAAAGGGAACTGGTACATCGTATGTGACTGCGCCCGTGAGTGAATGACGGATGTCAAAATCAGACGAGCCTCGCTCTTGCGCAGGATCGATTCTTGTGACGGGCGCCTCGAACGAAGAGTCGATGGAAGCATTATCGATCGAGTGTGACCAGGTGTAGGAGGTCACGTATTGCAAACCATTGAATAGCCGCCGCTGCAACTGTAACTGGAGAGCGTGGTAATCAGAAGTCGCTGAATTCCTGGTCGCAAAAAGGGATCGAAAACCAGGCGCGGGCGGAGGGATTACTTCCTGTCTAGCCAGTCGCCGGCCTACAGCCGCGACGTAAGAAACAGAAACGACTTGATTAAATCCCAGTGACTGTTCAAGCGCTGCATTCCACTGGTACGTGTAAGGCAATTTAAAATTGGGATCGACTACGCCTGCGAGATTACTGAATGGCGGGTTCGGATTAAAAGGTGGAGGCGCCGCGGAAACGGGATCCAGCGGAAAAACCGCGCCACCGATGGGAGCAATTGACTTGCTCCTGAAGTACGGGAAAGATGCGCCATACGCACTTGCGACCGTGCCGATGCCAAGGTCATAAAAGACGCCGAAGCCGCCTCGTAAAACTGTCTCACGCCCGTTTGCTTGTGAGAGGTGATAAGCGACGCCGACTCTGGGAGCAAAATTATTGTAACGAGTCTTGAAAAGGGGAGTGCCTGCTGGAGCCACGGCGATCGTGGGCAAGTTGTCCAAACTCGTTATAGCAAATGGCTGTTTGTCACTGGCGTCCGACGGAGCCGGGTTCAACTCCCACCGTGTTCCGTACGTCAGAAGTAATCTTGAGCCGACTTTCCAGTTATCCTGGACAAAAAGAGAAAGGTTGTTGAAAACCGGAAACCGCGGGCCGCTAAATGCCTGGACGACGACCAGGCTCGCTCTACCGGTGACAGCGCCGTTTACGCCATTGAACACCGGGTTTTGCGCATAACCCACACGGTCGAATATGGGGAACAGCCTGCGGTAATCAACGCCAAACTTAAGTTGGTGGCGACCACTCACAAATGAAAGAGTGTCGACAACGTTAATTTGTCGCTGCAAGTCCGTTTGGAATTGCCCCAAAAACCAGGAAGGACTACCAGTAAATCCTAAGGCGAGGTTAAAGAGCGCGTTACTTCGAGAGAACGGCGAAGGAAAAAGTATCGAATCAGGAGGAACGACCGCTCCACCAAAACCATCCGCTGTGAAAAACAATGCTCCTTTGTTCTTGCTGTAGTTCACTCTGAGGTCATTATTTGTGGTGGGGTTGAATATCATCGTAGCCCCCGCCGTCAAGGTTTGCGTCTTGATGGTGGTATTGACGATAGTGCTCAAACTTCTCCCGGAAGTGCCTCGCTGCACCGACTCTGATGGAGAATAGTTGTACCTCGCAAAGAAAGTTAATTTGCTGTTGAGAACGTGATCTATGCGGAGGCTCGTCGCGTCGAGAGTCGACGGATCGGAGTAGCTCGCGTTGAATTCTGAGAAGTTGTTGCTGAGGTTTTGGCCATTAGGACGCGGAAAGGCATCCAGGAAAGGTCTCATAGCGACCGGAGCGGCTTGTCGCGCCGCTACTGATGGCACAAGGGTACGTTGAGTTTGCGGCAACCGCAGTCGCAATGCCTCATACGAGAAGAAGAAGAACGTTCGATTCTTGCCGTCATAAAAGAAAGGTCCACCTTCACCGAAACGAGGAAAGTGAAGTGGACCACCCAGCACGCCTCCAAAATCGTTTTGACGAAGAGCCGGTTTTGGTTGTCCGGTCTGGTTGGTAAACCAGTCTTTGGCATCGAGTGCGTCATTACGAAAGTACTCGAAGATAGTGCCGCGAAATTGATTCGTTCCGGACCGTGTAACGATCGACACTTGTCCACCAGGTGTGCGACCAAATTCTGGCGAGTATGAAGATGTAAGAATCTTGAATTCCTGAAGTGCGTCCATCGAGACCAGGTTATTTGTACCACCCGTCGTTGCGACACCCGGCAAAGCACCGGCAGTAGACTGGCCGGCATTATTACCCGGGCTCACTCCGATGTTGGCGCCCACTCCGTCAATCATGAAATAGTTCGCATCTGCACGTTGACCATTCACGCTAAATTGACCTTGTTCGGCAATCGAGGCTTTTGTTAGCGCAACACCCGGCGACAGCGTGATCAAGTTTTGGAAACTTCGACCGTTGGCTGGAATATTTTCGATGAACTGTCGATTGACAGTTGTCCCTATTGCGGCGGATTCATTAATGAGGGAGGCTCCATCCACGATCTCAACTGTCTGATTAATATGACCCAGGCTTAACTGAACCTTGAGGTCTCTCTGATCGTTGACGTTGAGCACAAGCTGTTTGATCTCTCTTGGTGCGAAGCCTGTCGCTGTAATTGTGAGGGAGTACGTCCCTGGCGGGACTAAGACGAAAACAATCGCACCCTCGCTGTTCGTAGTGCCTGAACGTTGTGTTCCCTGAGCGGTACTGCTCAAGACAACATCCGCACCTGATACGAGGGCGCCTTGTGGATCCTCAAGAGTAAGAGTAAGCGTCGCACTCGTTACTTGCGCGTATGAAGACGTCGCAAATGAGACCAGGCAAAGCAACATTACTGTCAGAGGCAGAATCCCAACGGCTCTCAAAAACTCCCCGAGAGCGATCGGAAGGTCGATGCAGGCACAACGGCAATGCTGTGAACTTCTGAGCATAAAGAACCTCCATTGAGAAAGGACTAGTATTCCTTGCTTCGCTGCGGTGAGTTGCCAGCATGGGTGGGTTCATTGTCAGTAAATGCAGCACTCTCGAGATCAGCCAGTCGGTTGGCTGATTGAGCATTGCTTGTTGAGAGCTCAGTTCTGGGCTGAATAGAGCTTTAGCAGCATTCACTATACAAGTATCTGACAACAAAACGTTGCCGATGTGATTGTCTGATTTTCACATTCGACGACACTCCGTCCGACCGTGAGGTCTAAACGAAAGAGAAAGGCCGCTGGATCTACGTCCAGCGGCCTTCTTCAGATCTTTGGCAGCGCATACGGGACACTCTTCGCAACTTTTTCCTGTCGCCACCGACAGAAATGCTCAGTTTCTTGCAATAGTTTGCGAGAGGTTTAGTGAAGCCTCGAATCGAATGATCTTGCTCGTTAGGTTGCTCCGTGAGGTGTACATGCCGCTCTGAGCCAATTCCCTGAGTTCAAATCAGAATATGAATGGGATCATCGTGGATGTTCTTTTCTTGTAATCCGCATACCCCGGAACTGAGGTCGCCAAGTATCTTTCTTCATTAAGAATAGTCCTCGTAGTTTCCACTGCAAGATAAACGAACATAAGCAAAAACCAGAGAGACCCGCTGACAACGAAATTGCCCACTACCAGTAATAACTTTGCCAGATACATCGGGTGCCGAGTGAACTTATATGGGCCACTGCATATCAGTTCGAGCGGCACATGAGAATCGAAACACGGTGAATAATTCCTGCCGAGGTGATTCAACGATCTGAAATACAAGGTTGTAGCATAGGTAATAAGTATCACTCCCACAATTCGCATTGAATCGCTATTGTGAATCTTGAATAGCAGTTGAGAGGTTGACCAAAAGGAAGCTATGCAAAGAACATTTTGTGAAATGTATAAGAAGTAGCTGAGGATCTTATATCTACTGTTTTTGTCAGCGCTCGTTCTATTGTCAGCGTAACACCTCAGGCGTCTTATCTTGATGTGTTTGGCAGCCCAGACCGATGCCCAACAAACCTGAAACAGCGTGAAGATGATTGGATAGAGTTTTTCTGCACCCATTCTCGCTTCAACGAAAGACCCAAAATCGACGCAAGCAGCTTCGGACTAGCGTGGAAACTCGTTTGTGGTAAGCCATTAATCGTCTCAATTAAATCGATCAGTTCGCGCTTGTGTGCAACGACTAAAAATCCAAGCGTTCTAATCGGTTTAACATATGCTATCACTGGAGAGCCGTACCTGAGCAACAGCCGTGTCAGCAGACTATCTAGGCCGTTTTAAAAGGTGAGAGGTATTGGCAGCGCATACGGGACTCGAACCCGTGATCTCTGCCTTGAGAGGGCAGCGTGTTAACCGACTACACCAATGCGCCGCAGCGGATTCGGATTATAGGTGCCCAC
>DATEDU010000086.1:0-7880 GCA_035281525.1 Pyrinomonadaceae bacterium
GTCGGAGGACCAATAACCAATGTTAATACTGAGACGGTGCAGAATGTTGACATTGCCAAAATGGCAGAATTGAAAAGTATCGTGCGCGGTTTCTTACTAATCAGCAGAGTTGTGCAGACACCTTCCAGAGCCGACATCACGATCGCTGTTTCTCCACCGTAGAGCAGCATCGTTAGGAAGATAAAGGTGTCGGTAACGGTTATGCGGCCACTGACGCGCGGAATGCGCACCGCGACTAATGAACTGGCCGCTACTAATAACGCAAGCAGCACTAAACGAAAATCTATTTGGTCAAATGGAATTTTGTAGAGGCTCGCGAGAAGAACTGCTGAGCCAAAAACCACCAGAGACCACATGTACGACTGCGCCAGATTGTGCCTCACGTTGAAGGCCGAGTGTGCCACGCTGCTCATCTTCAGGGGGCCTCCCAAATTGTCTACGTAGATCTTCAAAGCGGTTACTAGTGGTTTCAGTAATCGAGACAGTCGTTTCCGTCATCAACCTCGACCGGCATGACGGACGTCTCATCGCCCTTTACCGTCGCAGACTGAGCCTGAAAGACCAGATCACCTGTAATGATGCCATCTCCGGTAATCACTCCGTCTCCCGTTATAATTCCATCCGGTAAGTACCAGCCTTCTGCTAAAGAGTCACCAAACAATGTGCTTACGTGCAAGAAAACCAAACCGTCTCCGGTGATGATCCCCGAACTGATTAAGATGTGATCTCCCGTGATTATCCCGTCTGAAATCAATTCCAAGTCACCCGTGATTATTCCGTCTCCTGTGATGATTCCGTCGCTGAGTAAGCTCCCGGTGCGATATATGCTCTGATACTTCGTGATGAGATCGAGCCCGGTGGCATACGTGTAATTCAAAACAATGCCGCGTGACCACGTGAATGTGTGTCCGGCAATTGTGGTTTCGGGACCTGGGACTTGATCGACTGTAAGCAGCGGTGAACCGAGAGGTGTGCTTGCTGTCAGATCCGTGCGCACGAGCGAGGCCAGTTGCACAGCACCCGCGACATTCAATTGCCCAGAGCCTTGTTCGAGCATGTTGAATCCTGCAAGGGGCTGAGCCGTATACATCAGCAACGCCTTTACCAAATTTGGTGTCAATGTGGGGTTCGCTTGCAGCATAAGCGCAGCAGCCCCCGCCACAACTGGAGTAGCCATTGACGTGCCGTTAAGGTACATCATCTTGCGGTTATCAACAGGGCTGACACCCGCGTCCAGTTCAGGATGTTGAGTTACTAAGAGATTCTGATTGGATTGCGCCTCCACCAGCCGATTGCCTGGAGCGACAAGGTCAGGTTTTATCAGATTGTCGTAGTGCCGAACGCCGTTCTCATCAGTTGTGAAACTGCGCGTTGGACCACGCGAGCTAAATGTAGCGATACCATCATCCTGGCGTGCGTTGGTTCCGAGCGTGTTTGACGCTCCTACAGTAATCGCTGCGGGCTCGTTACCAGGTGAATGAATATGACCATAAACCTTCTCTCGGCTGCTGTTGGTGCCATTGTTTCCGGCGGCTGCGACTACGACCACACCGGAGTTCACCAATCTTCTCACGGCTCGACAGATTGGATCATAGCGATACGAATCTATAGCAGGCATTCCGAGACTTAAGTTGACGACGCGAATGTTGAATTGCGTTCGATAAGTCTCGACCCAATCCAGTGCCCTTAACACACCCGCTGTTGTACCCACGCCCTGAGAATTAAGAACACGCAGATTGATCAGGGTAGCGTTCGGTGCGATTCCGACATATTGAGAGTTCGAAATGCGACCGTTGCCGGCGGCCAGGGAGGCTACGTGAGTGCCGTGTCCGTATAGATCGTCAATCCGACCCTCACCAGTAAAATCCTCGTTGTATGCAACGCGTATATTGTTGGATCTGTCGAGAAATGCTTTGTGAGTAGTATCAATGCCTGAGTCCAGTACGGCGATACCTATTCCGGTTCCGTCGAGACCTCCGGTGGTTGTGCCGCTACTGGATCGTATCTGATCGGCTCCGGTGGTTTGAGAAAGATGGCCGAGTGTTCGGACTTCTCGGTTCAGTGACACATAGGAGACGTCGTCGCGAGCGGCCAGTGTCACCGCGGCATGAGCAGGAAGAGTAAGAACACGAATTGGAAAATTGCGGAAACGCCGGATGTCGCTGCCGCCGGAGCTTTCCACCGAGGAGTCTAGGCTGCTGTCCCACGCACCTCTGGGTTGCACAATCACCCGGACGCGATCATCGCCACGGCCCGTGTCGACTTTGTCGATTATGTCTCGAGAAATTTTAGGGAGGGCCTGAGCCCGTGAATCGGATTCGGCATGGGAAATGGTCGTGAGGTTCGAGCTCAAAAACAGAGTTATTGACACAGAGACGCCCAGGAGGGAAAAAATCACAAACTTCATTGAGTACTCCAGTACGCTGTGGGGGCAGCTTCATTTCGGCGTTAAGTAGCTGAATTGAAAGGGTTGAGCCGCCTTGCGGGCTCGGCCTTCAAGGAAGCAGTGTCGGGGGAATCTAAGAACTGGTGAGGGATTGTAACAGACGGTTGAACCAAGTTCAACAAGAAAAAACGGGGTAGGGCATTACGGCATCACGACCGGCAAGGCGATGTGTGATGAATGCTTGCCCGAGCGGAAGATACGTTGAGTCGTGGCCTGAAAATCCGATTCTTTGGCGAGAAAGATGTTTGGAACGAATTTCTGCGGGTTGCGGTCGATGACTGGAAACCAAGTACTTTGGACTTGCACCATGATTCGATGGCCAGCCCGAAAAACGTGATCGTTGGCAGGGTATTCGATTTGATAGTGTTGCACGACGGTTGCCGGAATTGGCTCAGGCTTCTCAAAACTCTTTCGATAGCGACCACGGAAGACGTCACCCGCGATCATGAGTTGGAAACCCGCCATCTTCGGATCGGCAGCGTACTTCTCGGGATAGACGTCGATAAGTTTGACGATCCAGTCGCTGTCCGTGCCCGTTGTTGAGGCAAACAAGTGCGCCACGATTCTGCCAGAGACCGTAAGGTCTTGCTGAAGTGGCTCACTCACCCAGGTAAGTACGTCCGGGCGATGATCCACGAAGCGCTGGTCTTCCACTAACCATGTTGTCCATCCCGAACGCACCTCAATGGGACGAGGACGATACGGCACTGGGTTCGCTGGATCCGACACATAACTATCGAATGCTGCCGAGGACTTTGCATCGGGGAGATTGAATGACAACTTGCCATTCGCTTGGACGTAAATCGGTCGCTGCACAACATTGCGTTTCGGTGGCCACGCGTCATGATTCACCCACTCGTTTACTCCGGTTCGGAAAGTAAGCGCTTCCGGTCGTTCGCGCGTGCCTTTATCTTTTAAGTAATACGCTAAGAACGGCGTTCTTACCTTGATTCGATAGTGCTCCCCGGTTGCGCTGCCGAAGTCGATACGCCCGAGCTTACGTCCTTCGCCACGAGACCACCCGCCATGATTCCATGGACCTATGACTAAAAAGTTCTGGTTTGATCGGTCGTGCCGTTCGAGCAGCTCATAGATTTTGATCGGGCCGTAGAAATCTTCCTGGTCCCACCAGCCCGCAACGTTCAGCGTCGGCACCGTCACGCGATTGAGCCACGGAGCAAATCCTTGTCGTTTCCAGAAAGCGTCATAGTCAGGATGGTTTACAAAGTCGCGCCACGTCGGGATCTTGTCGTGGAAATACTTCGCATTTACGTTCGACAGCGGACCAAGATTCAAATACCACTCGTAAGCGTCAAAACGATCGACCAGAGTCAAAACGTCAGCAATCTCTTTCGATGATTCCATCATGTACGCGTATTCCAATCCGTAGCTCAATCGGAACGCGCCGTTGTGATGGAAATCGTCTCCAATCCACATATCGGCAGGCGAGGCTTGCGGCACGACGGCCTTCAGCGCCGGATGTGGATCGAGCATCCCCATCACGGCTAACCATGCATCGTAGCTCGTGCCGACCATTCCCACGCGTCCATTATTATTGGGTGTGTTCTGCAGTAACCATTCGATCGTGTCAAATGTGTCGGTGCTTTCGTCAATGGCCTTGTTGTCTTTAGGATCGCGGGGTTGGCGAAGCATTACGAACTGGCCTTCCGACTTAAAACGACCGCGAATGTCCTGGAGAACGACAATGTAACCGTCGACTACCAGGTCGGATAGCGCAGCGGTCATCTGCGCGGGAGTCGTATCGCCAATTCCGTATGGAGTTCTGAGCAATAGGATTGGAAGCGGCTCAGTAGATGGAGCAGGAGCAAATACTTGTGTGTACAGACGTATGCCATCACGCATCGCGATCATTACGTCGTTGCGAGTGGAAAACGCGTAAGTAGGTTGTTGCGCGTTGATACTTGCAACCGTCGCGAGAAAGATCAGCGTGACGATAATGCGATAAGAGATCGTTATTGATTTGTTCATACGGGCCTTCGTTAAGTGACCTGATTTTTCAGACTCATCTTCGCGCGAAGGCGCGACATAAGGTAGGCAGGGGCAAGTGCTGAGCGGAGCGAAGCACGCTGCCCCTGGAAACGATCAAGAATTTGACCAAGCTCTGAAAGAGCGGCAGAAGGCGTGCCATGGATTATCTTTCGCGCACTTTCAGTGCTGGCCTGTTTTGTGTTAAGGGCGTCCAGGGGCGGCGTGCTCCGCTCCGCTCAGCACTTGCCCCTGGCTACCGTATCTCGCGCCTTCGGCGCGAAGAAAAGTTTGTGACTATTTCCCAGGATTCTTCGATACCCGATCAATCGGCGCAGGACGTGGTACGCGACGTGGAGGATTTTGCTCGAGCAGCCTCATTGCTTCCAACACAGCTCGTTCGAGTTGCGGATCGTGTCCTTTGTTTACTTCGGACGGCGAGTACTCAACTTCGATATCCGGTGCCACACCTTCATTCTCAACGGCCCACTTTCCAGAGGTGTCATAGAAAGCCAGGCTTGGCGCTGTAATGCCGCCGCCGTCAATTGTCGATGGGATGATGAGCGTTCCGACGAGTGCTCCCCAAGTCCTTGTTCCTACTAGTGGGCCAACCTTTCGCAACCTGAAGTAATAAGGTAACGCATCGCCGCCTGAACCGGCCGACTCGTTAATGATCATAACTTTCGGCCCGTAGATGCCGGCGATCGGCGATGTGGACGGTTGACCGTCACGCAACGCGAAGTAGCCCATAATTTTCCGTTCGAGCTCATTCACAATGTAGTCCGCCACCATTCCACCCTGGTTATATCGCTCATCGATCACTGCCCCTTCCTTCTCCTGTTGGGAATAGAAGTAACGAGTGAATGCGGTATAGCCGGGGGTGGCAGTATTAGGCAGCCATACATATGCGAGACGTCCGCCAGAGAGTTTGTCGACCAGACGACGGTTGTCCTCGATCCATGCGCGTGTTCGGAGTCCGTCCTCGGTGGGTACGGGAATGACCGTTACTATTCTGGATCCTTGAAGTGAAGGGGAGTTATTGACGCGTATAAGCGTTTGTCTTCCAGCGGTGCCTTCGAACAAGCTGTAGAGGTTATCGGATGCAGCCAATGACCGGCCATTGACTTCAAGCAGATAGTCTCCTTCGGCCACCTGAATACCCGGCGAACTGAGCGGAGCACGCAGCTCGGGGTTCCAATTCTCACCAGTATAGATGTGCTTGATCCGGTATCTTCCGTTCTCGATCGCAAAGTCCGCTCCTAACAAGCCGACGTTCACCGGATCCTCGCGCGGCATATCGCCCTCGCCAAGCAGATATGAGTGGCCTACGGCCAATTCACCACCGACGGTAGCGATTAGATATGACAGATCGGTGCGGTGGCCGACGTGTGCCAATAGCGGTTCGTATTTCCGGTAAATCGCATCCCAATCCGCGCCGTGCATCTTTGGATCGTAGAAGTACTCACGTTGGATCCGCCACGTCTCCCGAAAGATCTGCGCCCACTCAGTGCGAGGATCGATCTTCATTTCCAGTTGAGCGACGTTGATAGGTCCGTCGCCGACTTTAGCCGGACGCTCTGTTGAGACGATTCCCCAGTTGCTGCCTCCGCCGGCGCTCATTTGATAGAGGAGTTTTTTCTTATCTGCTGAAAGTGAATAGGAGCGTATGCCTTCGAGAAATGGCGCCGCAGTGCGCTCTTTAAGTTGATATCGCTGCAAACGCAACGACGGCGGAGCACTGCCACCGGTCGTTACGATTGGTTCGGTGTAATAAAAACTCCCTGTCGCGCCCGCCACCAGGTTACTGTATTCACCTGCTGGAACATTGACGGCAAGGATTCGCTGTCCGATGCCATTCACATCGATGCGTGTTGTTGCCGCCTTTGGCGCCGCTGGCACCGGTTGCGGCGGCGGTGCAGGGGTCTGTTGCGGGGTTTGCTCGGCGCGCGGTGTTTCACGAGGCGCCGGAGTCGGTTCGTCGCCAGTTTCAGGCAACAGCGGCGACGGTTCGCTGGCACTGAGCACAGCCAGATAAATCGCGCGCCGCACGGGCCGATCGAGAGAACTCATCTCCAACCATCCGGTGCTCGGTCCAAAGTTGGTGCTTGCAAGAAAGTAAAGATACTTGCCTCCAACGTCGAAAGCTGGGGAGACGGCGTCGGCTAGCCCATCCGTAATTTGGTGCGTCTTCTTATCTGCAACCGAGTAGACGAAGATCGCGCGCAGATGACTCGGCAAGTTCTTCGAATACGCAACCCAACGCGAATCAGGAGACCAAGTGGCATCGAACTGTCGGAAGGGATCGGGATGATTGTCGGTATCAATTCTCGTCGCTTTGCCATCGGCGACTGTGATGGTCCACAAGTTTTGATGATTATCATCAAGCAGTATCTGTGAACCATCCGGGGACCACTCTGGAGCGGAGTAGTAGCCCGAATTAGGTAGAGGTATGGCTCGCGGTTTTGCTACGCCAATCGGATCACCGAGCATGAGTTGGTATTCGCCACTTACGTCGGACACCCACGCAAGTTGACCACCGTCAGGTGACCACACCGGGCTACGATCATGCGCAGCCGAGGTTTGAGTGATGTTCCGGTAATCTCCCTTCTCGGCCGGCACAGTGAAAATCTCGCCACGCGCCTCAAACGCGGCACGCACGCCAGTCGGCGAGAGAGTCGAGTTCCGAATCATGCTTACTACTTTTTTGAACTGAGGGCGCGACCACGGAAGATCGGCGGTAACCTGGATGTTAAGTTTTTGCGATCTGCCTGAGTTTGTATCGAGCAGATGAATGTAGCCGGCTTGTTCGTACACAACGGCGTCGGCACCTGACGTTGCATTCATGATATCGAAATCGTCGTGCTTAGTAAGTTGGGTGAGCTGTTTCGTGTCGGTGCGATATGAAAATAGATTGACCGTGTGGTTGCGGTCGGAAAGAAAGTACACAGTATTGCCGATCCACATTGGATCAAAATCATTCGAGTTGTCCCACGGTAACTTCTCTACGGAGTGATCAGCCAGGTTGATAATGCGGATCGGATGCGTACGACCGCCGCGATAATGTCGCCACTGACTCGCCTCGTACCAGATCGGAATGAACGCCGTAGAAAATTCCTCATAGGCCATTCGCCGCGCATCAGGAGAGTACGTACCCTTAAAAGCTCGTGGTAGTGAAACCGCTTCTGGAAGGCCACCGTCCAAACCGACTATCCAGAGTCGGAAGTAAGCTTGTTGAGGTGCACTAGTGCGCGCCGATCCGAAAATGATGCGACGACCGTCGGGCGTCCAGCCTCTGACACGATCGGGACCGGGATGGTAGGTTAGTCGTTTAGGCTCACCACCGGCACTCGGCATAACGTAAACGTCTGTATTACCAGCAACCGTGGCCGTGAAGGCGATCTGTGAACCATCCGGTGAAAAGTGTGGCTCGGTCTCTACGCCGGGAGTC
>DATEDU010000087.1:0-2438 GCA_035281525.1 Pyrinomonadaceae bacterium
CGTTGGTGGTCTCACTCACTTGATACGTGCCTGGCACAAGGTCAGCACTGTTGTTGGGAGCGGAGGCGTCGGTA
Source organism: Pyrinomonadaceae bacterium (assembly GCA_035281525.1). Classification (GTDB taxonomy): domain Bacteria; phylum Acidobacteriota; class Blastocatellia; order Pyrinomonadales; family Pyrinomonadaceae; genus PSRF01. The sequence continues at coordinate 75 of DATEDU010000087.1, forward strand.
AGACTAAACGGAGCGCCGTAAGTAGTGGTGAAATCGAAGCTCGTCGTATCGCCGCCCGGGACTGTAATTTTGTCGACAACGATCTTGCCGAGCACCTGCGTGTTTACATAGGTACACGAGATAAACTGTCCTTCTTTCGGCGTGAAGCTCACGGTTCTCGTGCCAAGGTTGGTCGTAAGAGTTCCGACGCCCAAGCCACCGTCCGTTTGTGTGCAGGTGAGGGCGGTTAAAGTGAACTGGGGAGCGGCCGCACTGGGATCTGACTCGGTAATTGTTCGTGCCGTCTCATCGTTCAACGAAAAGTTCTTACTGTCAGGCGTTACACCATTAGGCGGTGTAAGTGAGAATGAGCTGAGGTCGGCACCAGTCGTCGTGTAGTCGAAAGTTTTGACCTGCGCGTTGTCCGGGTTAGTTTCTTTCACAATAGTCACTGACACCGGAAAGAACACAGCACTCGCTGATAAGGAACGATCCTGATTGCCGCCACTACCGTTGAGGGCTTCCAATCTCATGTGATATGGCGATCCGGATATGTTTATTGCCGAGTTCGCCACGCCCCAATCCAGTCTCGTTGCAATGTGGCCGCCCCAGGCCATGACTGGATTCGTCACGTTCGAAGTAAAAGTAATCGTTATAAATGTTGTGCTGTCTCCGGCGTAAGTGCCCGTAATGCTATAAGCGGATACAGCCGTTATGGTTCCGCCAAACATTGAGAAGTTGCCGGGTACTTGGACGATGTCGTCGCCGCCTCCCGGTACCTGGTTCTGTCCGTTCGTTACTCGCGGATCCACCGGAATCGGAAAAGTTGTTTCTGAGGCAAGAGTACAACCGGCAACGCCCGAGCACGGGTTATTACCGGTACTCTCGGTACGATCGTAGTCGGTTAGATAATCGATTGCGTGTTTGCCGTTTTTGGTTGTGTCCCAGGAAATGGTGAGGGTGTTAGTTCCTCCGATCACTAACTGATCGAACTTCATGCGGTACGGCACCGAATCACCCTCTTTGTAGTGCGCCTGGTTCTGGTTGACGTTGCCGTTTTGCCAGGCGTCCAGCGTACACGGCACTGGGGCTGAAGCTGGACCATTAGCGCACTGGTCCAGGTCAGCATTTGCCGGGTCGGTGAAGAACACCATAGCGAACCGACCGGAATCAACGCCTTTCGCACGCACTTCCAACCAGGTGCCATGTTGTTCTTCGGGGTTCACGAGCCAGGACGACTTAATGCGGCCGTCGCTGTCGGCGTAAACGTCCCACGGATCGTAACCTGGTCCAACTTCCTCCCTGCGGTCGTGATGGCGTACCTGCAGAGTCACTCGCTCATGGGGCTGGAAGCCTGAGCCGCTAATCTGCACAGTCTCGCCAGGTTCGTAATGCAATTTATCCGTGGACACACTTGCTTCATCAGATTGCGCTGCTGGCAGAGCCTCAGCCGGCGACAGTAGTCGTGCATTAACGAGCGATCGCGGCTGCGTGTTACGGGAATTCGGTTTTTGCGGCGCGGGCTTTGGCTTCGCGGGTCCGCGAACCACCGCAACGGCTTTATTGACGTATGTTAAGACTGCGAATCTCGCGGATGCGGATGAACTAACGATTGCGAGTCCGAAACCGAGTGATATCAGTAGGATCAGTCGGGCGCGTGTAGAGGTCGAGAGTGAAATCATGGGAGCACTCCTATAGCTTGAATAGAATTGATACAGCGATTGGGGAAAGTGTCGGGGACAATGGGCTCATAGTCTGATCGCCCGGCGAAGTTATCGTCGGGTGTGCCAGCGACGCTGCAGCGGATTGGGAACGCGTAGCGGCGGGTCGGAAATCGAGGTGGACAAAGCGGAGTACGCTTGACCAGTGCTAGGACTTCCTACGTCTGAGAGGAGCGCAGATGATAATTCTGTTGCAGAAATCTTGCAAGAGAATTGTTTGCCTTATTTTTAGGCAGGATTCTGCCATTTTTACCCAGCATCCGCCCGATGGCAGGAGCCGGCTATTTAGGCCATTTATTTGCCAACTGTGAGGACCCTTTTGAAACGGTGTTCACGGATCAGCTTACGGCGTCGATGGGCCACTCGAGGCCGTGCCCTTCATCATCGCATCACGCTTGGCTTTGAACTCTGATCCGGCTTTCCATTCCGGATGCTTGTCGCCTTGCGCCACGCGATATCCGATCATCGTCAGCAACTGCGCGTCGTCAACTGCTCCCGTAAGATCCCAGTCAGGCTTAATCTGGTCGGAAACTTTGTGGTAGTCGTTGTTTGTGTATTCGTCGCGCTTCTGTTTGCTGAACGCGGCGTCTTTCCCTTCGTAGTTGATGCCGGAATCAGTGTAGAGCGCCGGAACGCCTTGTTTCGCAAACTCAAAATGATCTGA
>DATEDU010000088.1:0-15103 GCA_035281525.1 Pyrinomonadaceae bacterium
GCCAACGCCGGCGCGGCAGCTCCAGGAATGGCGAATGACCCCGTCCATGGGCCTTTTGTGACTATTCCTACGGTGAGTCTGAACAGGCCTGATGGGTTAGCAATTGTCGGGCAACTTGGAGGTGGCGTAAATGCCAGCATCGCGGTTAATCCGGCTATCCGCGCTGGAGCTGACGCACTGGACCGTGCTCGCTTGTTTGCGCCGTTCCCAGTTGCCCCGGGCTCCTCAATCTCGCACTACGATTCGATCGCCAGGCGCAATCTGTTGATGGAACCGGCAATCAATGGAGACCTGACTCACAATGTCAGAGCTCCTGATGATCTGACGCTTGAATTGTTCAGGGATGTGGGCTGGTTCCCAGACGCCGACCTGGACGGAGTTGATAGCGGAGTGGATTGCGAGCCAAACTCCAATTTGGCCCCAACGGTCGTCATTGATGGATGTGACAGTGGAGTAACGAATACGTTGTTCTCCGACGGTTGCACCATCAGCGATTTGATTGCACATATCGCTGCTAACTCATCAAAACATAGCGACTTCGTAAAGGCAGTCGTTAGTTTAACTAATCAGTTGAAGAGGGACGGTGTCATCACCGAGGCCCAGAAAGACGCGATCGTTGAATGTGCTGGTTCCGCTAACATTCCGTAGCGTGCGCATGCATAACTGAGGCACACGCCTCGTTTACCGGCGGCGGCGAAGCACCACCTTCGCCGCCGCCTTTTCACTTGAAATCCCTAAACAATTCAAGTAGTGTGTGCAACTTTGGAGTCCCTGAACCCCTTGCCTCGGAGTATGTTTGATGAAATCTGTTATCCCCCGAGTGACCCGAAACGGTAACAACGGTAACGGTCACCACAAGTTTAATGGAAAGCAGCCTGCGACAGCTCTAACTCACGAAGCGCCCATTGACGGCGGCAAACTCATTGTCCTGACCGCCCCCCTTACGGAGGCAATTGATCACGCTGGTTACTTCATTCAGATGGCAATGGCGTCTCTGCCGATCTGGATGGAGGGAGTCCTTAACCGAAAATATCCAAAGTGGCGTGAGGTGGAAAAGAACGAGGATGGTTCGGCGCGTTATATGCCAGCCGGTGTGCGCCTCGTGGAAACCTCTCTGTTGCGTGAATACTCTCGGGACGATATCGCTGCGTGTTTCCCGGAGGATCTACATAAGTTTGTTGGCCCACGAACACGCGTCGTCGCCGTGTCGACTCATAACCCGTTGGGTGTCACGTTTGCGGCCGGTGTTTACACTTCGATCTTTGGCTCCTCCCGCATGCCGATCAACTCTCACTACTCACGAGAGTTGTTCGCTGCCATTAAGAACAGTCCGTATCGGAACAACTTCAAGGTAATTGTCGGCGGTTCGGGCGGCTGGCAAATCACTCAAACGAACAGTTTCGAAGAATTGAGTGTGGACTGCGTTGTCGAAGGGCGCAGCGAGTCTGTTGATACTCTGGAATTGTTCCGCAAAGCGATTAAGCAGGAGGAGCTGCCGCGTCAAATCGACGTCAAGCATCCTTTGGATCGGTCGGGAATCCTTTTTCCTGATTCACGCACCACCTTTGGCGTAGTAGAGATGACGACCGGCTGTGGCCGGCGATGTAAGTTTTGTGTGCCGGACCTCAACCCGCAGATCGATCTTCCCAAAGACAAGATCATGGATGCAGTGCGAGCCAACGTGCGAGATGGCAATAAACAAATATCGTTGGCTACCGAAGACATGTTTATCTGGGGACAGGTACACACTAACACACCGTTTTATTTTCCAAATCGCGAAGCGCTGGTTGATCTCTATTCCGACATCGTCAATACCCCCGGCGTTGAGCAACACGTGCTTAGCCACAGCACGCTGGCGCCGGCTCTGGTCGATCCAAAACTGATCAAGCAGCTTTCCGACTTGTTGCTGCCGAAGAGTCCGATTCACTTCCCATATCTAAGCAGTCACCCTGAGAAGAAAGCGCTGGCACCGCTAATTGGACTCGAGACGGGCTCTGTCCGAATGGCGAAGCAGATCATGCCCAGCAAAGGCGTGCCTTTTCACATCGACGATTGGCCGAGCGTTGTGATCCAGGGCTTGAGCGTGCTTAACGAAAACAACTGGTTCCCGGCAATGACTCTGATTGTCGGTAATCCGGGCGAAACCGACGAAGATGTAATGGCCACGCTCGATCTCGTATATGAGATGGAGCGACGTGGACTGTTCGCATTCCTGATTCCATCAATCTTCACACCTTTGCACGATACTCGTATGGAAAAAGCCAAAGGTGTGACGCAGACTCGGCAGCTCACGCCGCTGCAATGGCAATTGATGATGAAGTGTTGGAAGATGAACCTGCGCCCCGGCCAGTATAGCTGGTGGGGACCGACGGCTTGGCGAATCGGTTCCATCGGAATGTGGCTTTACAAGCTCCGACGGCTCAATGGTCCAAATTTCACCTGGCCGTTGTGGATGTTTTCCGGCGCTATCCCCGAGAAGACTTTGAGCCGTATGGGTAAGATCTATCTTGGCAAGCCGTTAAAGATCAAAACGCGCAAAGAGCTGATCGCGACGTTGCGGCCGAGTGATTGGCAGTACCTGCGAGCCGACAATGGAGACCTTCCCGACGGTTACACGCCCCCAGTAAACCTGAGCGCCGCTCCCCAGTGGAGTGGTTTTCAGGAACCTGCAGCACAACCGGCTTAACATTGCCAATTGTCGATTGCCGATTGCCAATTTCCCGAAGAGAGCCGGACTAATCCGCCGCTTACAATCGGCAATCGGCAATCGGCAATTGGCAATCGGCAATGAAGGGGGTATTTTGATCGATCGAAGAAAATTTATGTTGAGTGTGGGCGCTGCTGGTGTGGGCGCCCTTGCTTTTCGTGGATTTACAAACCGTGCCGCCTTCCTCGGGTCCGTCAGCTCTTCTGGCTCTTTAGACTACGGGCCTTTGTTTCCGACGAAAACCAATAACACAGGCGAAGTGCTACTCGCGCTGCCGAAAGGTTTTCAATACACCGTATTCGGCAAAACAGGCTCGCGTATGTTTGATGGCCGAACCACACCTCGCGCGCACGACGGCATGGCGGCGTTTCACGTGAAGAGCGAACTCAGGCTGGTTCGGAACCACGAGGTCAACACACCGCTTGGACACATTGGCGCCGCTATTGGACCAAACGCTTACGATCCTCGCGCCGGTGGAGGCACTACGACGCTGGTCATCGACCCGGTCACTCGAGAGGTCGTCCGCGACTTTGTGAGTCTCAGTGGTACTACAGTGAATTGCGCGGGTGGTCCTACGCCCTGGAACAGCTGGATCAGCTGCGAAGAGATTGTAATAGGGCCTGCCAGATCCAAAAACTCCCTGGGCCAGGACCAGGGCGAGTTCGAGCAGCACCACGGTTATTGCTTCGAAGTCAGAGCCGATGCTGACGCGCCGGTAAATCCAATACCGTTAAGAGCAATGGGTCGCTTTCATCACGAGGCAATCGCCGTCGATCCCGCCACTGGAATCGTGTATCTCACGGAAGATCGTGAGACGGCAGGCTTCTACAGATTCATTCCGAAACGTAAAGGCAAGCTGGCTGAGGGTGGCCGGCTGCAAATGTTGGCTGTCGAAGGCAGACCAAAGTTTAAGACTCGGACTCAACAGAAGCCCGGTGTTCCACTGAAGGCAATCTGGGTCGATATTCCGGATCCCGATCCGCCTGATGCCGAAAAAGACATTCTGGCAGTTTACAAACAAGGACACGCGTCGGGTGGCGCTACGTTCGCTCGACTCGAGGGCTGCCTTTATGGAAATGGGCGAATTTACTTTGACTCGACCAGCGGCGGAGATAAGGCGATGGGCCAGGTGTGGGAATACGTGCCGACCGGGAAAGATAGCGGTACTTTGACTTTGTTATTCGAGCCGACCGAGCCCAGTCTTTTGAACATGCCGGACAACCTCTGTCTGAATCGAAATGGGAACGTGGTTATCTGCGAAGACAATGGAGTCAGTGTTCATCTGCGGATAATGAATCAGGAAGGGCGATTCGGAACACTCGCACAAAACATCGTGCCGCAATATGACAATCGCGAGTTTGCTGGAGTGACTATGAGCCCTGACTTTAAGACTCTGTTCGTGAATATTCAGATTCCAGGGATGACGTTCGCGATTTGGGGCCCTTGGTAGGGGCGCTTCACGGGCTTATTCCGACGTTATACCGCCTGCTTCGCAGGCTCATCCAGTTCGACTCTGCCGCTGAACTTCCTTCCAAATCAGCACATTCCTCGTCTCTCTCAGAAACAGCATTCCAACTACAAAAGTCAGACTGGCGACGAATATCGGGTAGTACAGACCTGCATAGATATTCCCCGTTCGCTCGACTACGAACAAACCAATAACGGGCAACAGTCCTCCAAAAACGCCATTACCGATGTGATAAGGAAGCGAAAGGGCCGTGTATCTGATCTTTGCTGGAAAGGCTTCAACCAGGTAAGCAGCGATTGGTCCATAAACCAGCGTCACAAAGATCACCTGAATAAAAACTAGACCAATCAATTTCCAAGCCGTTGAGTCGCTGATAAATGCTTCAAAGCCGGCGTAAGGAAGAACTTCACGGGCCGGCTGCGGCACGCCGTCGATCAGCGTCTGCGGAGTGAGCGTGATTGCTCCCGTGACTTTGTGCCGTTGTGAAACGGCCGTTACTACATTTGATCCAGCTACCGTTTGCATTGCCCGGTAGATCGGAAAGTAGGAGATTGCCGCGAGCAGGCACCCGACCATCATGATGCGCTTGCGTCCAATGCGATCGGACAAAGATCCAAAGACGACGAAGAACGGCATCGCCGCGAGCAACGCGGTCGCCACAATGTAGTTAGCCGACGTCGCATTCACTTTCAGAATTGTCTGCAGGTAAAACAACGCGTAGAACTGTCCTGTATACCAAACAACTCCCTGACCGGCGGTTGCCCCGAAAAGCGATATCAGCACGAGCCTCAGATTGTGCCACTGCGTAAATGCCTCCTTGAGTGGCTTAGCTGACGTCATTCCCGCGGTCTTGATGTGTTGAAAGATCGGCGACTCTTTCATGCGCAGCCGGATGTAAAGTGAGATGCCAACCAGCAGTATTGAAATGATGAATGGAATTCGCCAGCCCCACGAGGCAAAGGTTTCGCGACTCATTGAATTCTGAACAATCAGGATCACGACCAGAGACAGGAAGAGTCCCAACGTTGCAGTGATCTGAATGAAGCTGGTGTAAAACCCACGTCGTTCGTCAGGCACGTGTTCGGCTACGTACACGGCGGCCCCACCATATTCGCCGCCCAGGGCCAGGCCCTGTAGTACGCGGATTACCAACAGAATGATTGGCGCCATGATCCCAATCGTGGCGTACGTAGGAAGAAAACCAACGAGTGCGGTAGCGCCGCCCATAATCAGCAGCGTGACCAGAAATGCATATTTTCGGCCGACAAGATCGCCTATGCGTCCGAAAAACAGAGCACCAAACGGCCGCACTACAAAACCGACCGCAAATGTTGACAGGTAGGCAATCAGTGCAAACGGGTCGTTACCTTGCGGATAAAAGAGTGGGGAGATTACCGTGGCGAGACTGCCGAAAATGTAGAAGTCGTACCATTCGATCATGGTCCCGACCGCTGACGCGGTGATGACTTGCCAAATCTTGTATTGATGAACTGTCTGGCTTGTGGCCTCGGGATATTCAGAGTCGACTACTGCTGTGCTTACCTCGTTGCCATTTCCCACATGTGTTCTCCTACTCAAGATTTGACGATGGGTGACTGTTTAGCATATTGTGCCCTCATCTTGCGAGACATATTCGCTTCTACTCCCATTCTCGACATCGACCGTAGCGTGCCTCATAAACTTCAAACATCTCCCAGCGAAGCCCAGTAAGGAGAACCGGCAGAATGGATAAAGACCGCAGGGTAAATCCGAGGCTGAGTGTGAGCCTCGACGCGAGTTGGGACCGCGAGCATCCAGCCCGCATCACAAACTTATCGGAAGGAGGCTGTTATCTCGATACGGTCGGCGAAGTCATGCGCGGCGAAATTGTCGGCTTTCGAGTGTTGTTGCCCGATGGTGATTTTTTATATCTGGAGGGAGAGGTTAGGCATTTTAATGCGGGAAGTGGATTCGGAGTTCAGTTCGTCGAATTGAACGAAGAGCAACAGTACAACCTGAAGCGGCTGCTGCAAATAGCTGCAGAGTCGGACGTCGCCAGTGCGGGTATATCGGCGGACCTGGTTGAAGAATAAGTAGCTTACGGCTTAATATTCTCATTCGCGATTAAGTAACCAAGCCCACCTGGAGGATAGAAGCTTCTATGCCTGAGCAGGAGTTTGACAAGACGGCAGCGATCGCGCTGTTGAATGAAATCATGGAAACCGAACTGGCCGGAGTGGTCCGTTATACCCATTACTCGTTGATGGTCTTTGGTCATAATCGGATTCCGATTACGAGTTGGCTGCGCGCAGAGGCAAACACGTGCCTCGCGCATGCTAATGAGGCTGGTGAATTGGTAACGCACTTTGGCGCGCATCCGTCGCTCAAGATCGGGGCGTTGCTCGAGACGCATAAACATGGAATTAACGATATCCTGATGGAGTCGCTTGAGGCAGAGAAGGCCGGGTTGGCTCTTTATAAAAGATTGCTGGATCTCGTTTGCGGCCATTCGGTATTACTCGAGGAGTACGCGCGCAAGATGATTTCAGAAGAAGAGTTGCACCTCGGCGAGGTCAATAAGATGTTGCGGAAGCCTGGTGAGATCTCGCAATTTGCAACACCGTGAAATGAGTTCGTGTTTCCTCGTTATTTGGAATTTTTAAGGAGTGATCAGAAATAGCGAACGTTTCGCGCACTGAAAGTGCGGCAATCCGTTGGCGCCGTCAGTGTTCTGCCGCTCTTTCAGAGCTTCGTCCCAAATTCTGGACAGTTCCAGGGCCGGCGTCTTCGCTACGCTCAGAGCTTGCCCCTGGCTATCCCATGTCGCGCCTTCGGCGCTTTCCCCTGACCTTATGCCGCGCCTTCGGCGCTCAGAGGAATTCCCAAATGTCTGAAGCAAACAAAGAACTAATCCGACGCTGGTTCGAGGAAGTTTGGAACAAAGGCCGAGCCGACGCTATCGATGAAATGATCGACGAAAACTGCATCATTCACGGGCTCGGCGATGCCACTGGACAACCCGTAACGGGGCCTTCAGAGTACAAGAGCTTTTACGCTACGTTTCGGCAGGCTTTCCCCGAGATTACCGTCTCAGTAGAAGACACGGTTGCTGAAGGCGATATGGTGGCTGCACGTTGTGCAGTCTACGGTAAGCACGCCGGTGACAGCTTGGGAATCAAAGCCTCAGAGGCGCCGGTTGACTTTACAGGAATAACTATTGTTCGCGTAAAGGATGGCAGGATTGCCGAGGCTTGGAACAACTTTGATTTCATGAGGATGTACCGGCAAATTGGCGCGATTTAATATGTGAGGTTTAAAGGCTTGTCTTATGATCAAACTCTTAGTCGCTCTTTTTCTTTTAACTAGCTTTGCCGGCGTGATTGCTCAAACCGGCTCGTCGAACAAGCGCACCGCTTTCAAATCCGACTATTTTCCGCTCGACAAGAGCCAGCCGATCGTCGACAAGACGCAGACGATACGATTGGCTCCTGATCTGACGCACTTGAGCGAAGGTGAAAAGAAGGCAGTCTCTAAGCTCCTCGAAGTCGGGAAGATCTTCCAAAGCCTCTATGAAACGCAGCGACATCCCGAAGCACTTTCCTCCTACCGAGCACTTGTCGCACTCGATCGCTCGAAGAATTCTGCGCCGGCAACGCAAAACCTGTTGACGCTGTACCGACTCTTTCAGGGGCCGATTGCGACAACACTCGATAACAAGCGGGAAGCATTTGTGCCTGTTGCCGAAGTTCAACCCGGAAAGAACGTCTACCCGTGGGGAGTTACAAAGGACCAGCTCGAAACTTATTTATCTGCTCATCCCGATAAACGAGATGAGTTTTTGGATCTGCGCTCTGTCGTGAAGCGCGCCACCTCTGAGAACCTGCGTCGCGATCTTGCGGTAATCAGAAAATATCCGGTGCTCGATACACTGCATCCGGGCCTGCGCGAGAGTCTTACTCCACATCTCGCAAGTACGACGTCCAGGGCTGCGCACTCTGCCGATACTTTTTATGCCGTTCCGTATTCTGTTGCTTATGCAGACGAGCTCATGAAGGCTTACGCACTGTTAAATGAGGCCGCTGATGCCGTCGAGAAAGATGACGAAGAGTTTGCGCGTTACTTGCGTAATCGTGCTCGCGATCTGTTGTCCGATGATTACGAGTCAGGCGATGCAGCGTGGGTCACAGGGCAGTTCAAGAATCTCAATGCTCAGATTGGCTCGTATGAGGTCTACGACGACGAGCTCTTTGGCGTTAAGACGTTTTTTGGCCTCAGCCTTCTCGCGACGCGCCAAAACGAGACTACTGCGTTGCGCCAGGCGATGAAAGGATTGCAAGCGTTAGAAGAGTCGCTGCCGTACGACAACCATAAGAAGATCCGCGAGGACATCCCGGTTGGCGTCTACGACGTGATTGCAGATTTTGGCCAAACGCGCGGCGGCAACACGGCGACGATTTTGCCGAACGAGAGTTACCTGGCGCGCAGGTATGGCCGAACGATTCTGTTGCGAGCCAATATCATGCGCGAGCCAAATATCTTTGAGGGCACTTCCCGCAACTGGGAAGCCGCCATGGCTCCCGAGCATAAGAGCGACTTGAGTGCGGACGGGAACTTTTACCGCACGCTGTGGCATGAAGTGGGCCATTATCTCGGTGTCGATCGAACCAAGGCCGGACGTGATTTAGACGAGGCGTTGCAAGAGAACTCGAGCGCAATGGAGGAAATGAAAGCGGATCTGGTTTCGCTTTTTGTAGTACCCGTTCTGCGCAAGAACAACTACTACACCGACGCTCAGGAACGTGCTCTTTATGCCAGCGGTATCCTCAGGGTCTTGCAGAACAATAAGCCACGCCGCGACCAACCGTATCAAACCATGCAGTTAATGCAATGGAACTTCTTTCTCGAGAACGGGCTGTTGAGTTTTGAGAATGGCAAACTCCGGATCCACTACGATAAGTATCACGACGTAGTAGGCAAGTTATTGCAGAAAGTGTTGGACGTGCAGTATCAGGGAGATAAGGCAGCGTCAGATCGGTTTATCGAGCAGTACACGAAGTGGGATGACAATCTGCATGGAGTGATAGCAAAGAACATCCGCGATCAGCAGCGTTATCGGTTCCGGTTGTTCAAGTACGCGACATTAGGTGAGTAGCGCGATGAGGTCAGTACCACCCGCGGTAGCGGGTGGGCATTACATTGCCGATTTCCAATTGCCAATTGCCAATTGTCAATTGATCGATTCATTCAAATCGGCAATCTGCAATCGGCAATCGGCAATGACAAGACCCACCCGCTACCGCGGGTGGTACTGACTTCATGACCCCTTCATTGATTCACTTCTGGAAAGCATTTCCGCCCAGGAAGTTCTCACGTAAGTACGCGACCGTGTCCTGTAGCGTCTCGCCGGGGTCGCGTGGCCTGAACCCCAACTCCCGCGCAGCCTTGCCGCAGTTCAAGTACCAATAATACTGAGCCATCTCAATCGCTCCAGGCTCGACCGGCGACGTCAGATTCCACTGCTTGAAAAAAGAATCAACCAACTGCGCTCCAGCCACGGCAAACTTCGAAGGCAGCGCGAGTTTCGGTCTCGAAACCTTTGTCAGACGTTCAAGGCGCCCGAAGAACTTATCAAATGTCCAATTCGCGGCACCCAGCAAATACCGCTCGCCATGTCGGCCCTTTTTCATCGCGGTTCGAAACGCTTTTGCCGCATCGCGTACGTCTACGAAGCTAACTCCACCGGTTGGCACGGCGCTGATTTTGCGACCAATGAAGTCAAGCACGACTTTCGTCGAGCTCAGCCTTTCGTCTCCAGGACCCAACAGCAGGCTCGGATTGATGATCGCCAACCGCAGACCCTTGCCGTTGAACCGCTCCAGCGCGGCCATTTCCTGATATGCCTTGCTCGCGTAGTAAGGCCACCGCGAAATGATGTCCAGCGGTGGCGGATAAGATTCGTCGGGAACGACCTCGCCGTCGGCCGTGACTGCAATCGTGCCGCTCGTCGATGCCAGCACAATCGTCTTCACACCCTCGGCGCGCGCAGCATCACACAACAGCCGAGTACCTTCTACGTGTATCGCGTACATCTCGCGCGCATCTTCACGCTCACGCGACACACGCCCCGCAAGATGGTAAATGTCTCTGATTCCACTGACGGCTCGAGCTACGTCCTCCGTTTTAGTTATCGAGCCTTCCATCGTTTCGACACCAAGGTCTACAAGCCAGTCCGGAATTGACGTCGCCATGACGCGAATGTCTTTGGTGCCTTCTTCAACTAACTGGCGGACGAGATGTGACCCGAGAAAGCCTGTGCCACCGGTGATCAGTGTGGTAGCTCGCGGGCGCTTCTCGATGGCAGCGCGGCGGCGCGTGCTCACTGGCGTCATACGAGCAGTGCGTTTTTGGGGAGTCTTGGCCATAGGAAGTGATGAGTACAGAGTACTGAGTTCCGAGTTCAGAGTTCTTGGGTACTCAGTACTCAGCACTCAGCAATCAGTACTCAGTACTCAGAACTCAGTACTCAGCCCTCAGAACTCAGTACTCATTACGATTTCACGTTCAGCGATCTGCGCGCGGCGCTCAGCTTTCCAACGTTTGCGCAGAGCTTTGGGATCGAACATACGTCGCGTGCCGTCACGCAGGTTCTCGACCTCGTGCTTGACACGGGCTGAAATCAGACGATAAGCCTCGGCGCGAGCCATCCCTCGAGTCAGATCTTCCAGCTCTTCAATAGAGAGAAAGCGTCCGATGCGAGCGCCAACGTCTCGACTCTTAATGATGTTTGAGCCCTTCGGCATTGCCTGGTAAGTGCCTACGAGGTACATCGGCAAGATTCCCACGCGCGACGCCAGTGCAAGGTAGCCAATGATGGGTTTGAAGTCAGCCATTTCGCCCGTCATAGAGCGTGTGCCTTCAGGAAAGATGAGAGCGTTGTAGCCGCGATCGAGGAAAGAGCGCGCGTGGCGCAACGACTGCCGGAGTGAACCAGTACGCTCCATGGGAACCAGGTTCGTAAAATTCTCCATCACCGCGCGCTTGTATTTGTTGTCGAAGAAATAGTCTGCCGCCGCGAGAGCGACCAAATCCTTGCCCGCTTCGCCGAGAGCCATTTTTGTGAGCCCCATGTCCAGGTGCGATGAGTGATTAGCCGCGACAATAAAATTCACATGCACCGGAATGTTCGATTGACCGTCGTATTTAGTTTTTAAGAAGCGGTCGTACAACAGCCGTTGCAGTGCATCGCCGGCGACATTTCCCGCAGCTCTGACAATTGAAGGGACGTATATCTCGTCGGCTTGCTCTCGTTGCTTATCGATTCTGGATTGCGAGTCTAATCGGCGCTGAGCCGATCGCGAACGCTTCCCGACGACATCTACCAACTCTCTGATGTCCTGAATCTCATTGAAGCGTTCAGGTGCGGAGATTTCGGCTCCCGCATTCTCAATTGCGGTAGCAAGCTCAACAAACATCAGACTATCGAACCCAAGATCGGCCAATCGTGTATTCAGCGAGACTTCTTCGCGCGACCGGTTGCTAACATTTGCGACCAGATCAAGCAACCATCTCGCATCGGAACTCGCCGAATCACTCTCAGTTGCGAGGTTCGTCTGCTTTTGGCTCTGCTCGAGCTCATTCATCATTGCGACTACTTCACGGCGCTTAACTTTCCGCGTTGCAGTTCGCGGTAACTCGATATCGGTGAAGTTCAGCACCTTCACTCGTTTGTAGTAGGGAAGAGTCGCGGAGACCTCGCGAAAATGCTCTTCAACCCGGCGCCGCAACTCGTCGCGAGAAAGAGAGATGTCGTACTCGTCATCGGCTACAACCAGGCACGCAACCTTTTCACCCACTCCATCAGGTAAACCGACGATGCTCAGCTCTTTTATGTAAGGCGAGTCTTGATAGAGTTCCTCCAGCTCGTCCGGATAGACATTCTTGCCGTTTGTGTCGACTATGATCTCTTTCGAACGGCCGACAAGATACAGGTTTCCTTCGTCGTCTAGCTTCCCAAGATCGCCGGTATAAAGCCAACGCTCGACGATCGTGTTCTTAGTCGCCTCTTCATCGTCGTAGTAACCGAGCATTACATTTGGCCCACGCGCGATGACTTCGCCTACCCCGGTATTGTCAGGAGCAAGAATCTTCACCTGAACACCTGGTAACGGTTTTCCGACACTGCCCATGAGCATGCGATTTTCGGGGCGCGTTACCGTCAAGACAGGTGAGGCCTCAGTGAGTCCATAGCCTTCGAGAATCGTAAAACCAAGGCCCTGGAAATCCTGCTGAACTTTTTCGTTCAGAGCAGAACCACCGCTGATGAAATAGCGAATGCGGCCGCCGAGCCCTTCATGGATTGGGTAGAAGATGATGGGGCCGAGATTGAATGGTGTTTTTTCCCGCAGCCACGCATTGGCTTTGATTAGGCCTTCGGCGGTTCGACCAATCCAATCGCTGCGCTCGAAGAGTTTGTTTTTGATGCGACGATGCAGCAACTCCCACAAAGCAGGCACGCCAACCATGCCAGTCACATGACCGTTCTTAATGGCTTTCGCGAGAGCCTCGCCCGTCAAATCCGGCAGATATGTGATTTGCGCGCCGCGACTCAGCGGAGTCAGAAAACCGGTCGAAAATTCAAACGTGTGATGGAGCGGCAGGACGGACAGCACCCCGTCGCTAGTCGACATATCAAACACTGATGAGAGCATCGAAACCATGCTCGTCAGATTTCGATGTGAAAGCATTACGCCCTTTGGCCGCCCGGTCGTGCCTGACGTGAAGATAAGCGATGCTACTGATTGGGCATGGATCTTTCGCGGCAAGAGAGCAATGCGCTGATCTTCCGTTTCCTCGTCTGGCAGAGCGAATACTTCATCAAACGTCCAGAATCGCAGAGTTAACCCTTCTTCGCTGAACCGTTGACGCAGAGAAGGGTGCTCGTCATTGAGCTTTTTGCTGACGACGATGCCAGCAGCGTCGCCGGCTCGAGCGAAGTTAACGATTTCTTCTGTCGAGCTTTCAGGGTCGACCGGAATACAACTCGCGCCGGCTTTCAACACGCCAAAATAAGTCATACCCCATTCGGGCGCATTGTGACTGAACAGCATTACGCGGTCGCCCGGCTTAATCCCTTCGCTCGCAAAGAAAGCCGCAGCGCGCGTCGCCAGCTCGTTCAGATCGGCGTATGTGTATTGCTCCTTGCGACCATCGCGCTCGATGCGCATCGCCACCCGGGTTGCATGTCGTTTGGTTGAGGTCTCGAACAGTTCGAGTAGATCTCGATACGTGTACACGCGTTTGGGCTGCGCGCGCATATCTTCTTCGAGCGTCGGGAACACCCATTTCTTCAGGCCGGGCAAGTGAGTGTTGAGCCAATAGTCATACCAATCGAATGTTGACGGATTCCAGGTCAGCAGTGCTTGCTCGTCGTGCCTTATCCGATCAAACAGCGTACGAACGTTGTCTGATCGAAAGACATAAGCATTCTCGACGGTGAACGGCCTGAACAATTCGAATGCCTCACTCGTTTCTCGCGTGAGTTCTTCGATTCGATCGACGCTCGTCTTGACTCGATCGATGACTTCCACAAACCGGCCACCTCCCCAACGAGGACGTGCTCGGTCGAGAAGAGAAGAAGCCTTTTTGGCGGCCGAGTTGAACATCGGGATGGAAGTGGATTCGAATCTTGCAGTCGAGACCGGCCGGGTTTCCATTCTCGCGGCAATCTGGTTTATGAATTTGAAGCCCGTGTCTTTCTCAAGAAAATGCTTTCGTTTGAAGAGGCCGACCAGCGTGATGATTCGTTCCATGTTATTTGGATTCGAATCACCGGTGGCAGCCTGGTGCACGAGTTGAGGTTCTTCGACGCAAGCCTGAGCGGCAACGGCCAACATCACGGACGCAACTTGATCAACCGGTGTTATGTCGAGAATCAGTTTGTCATTTGCCGGGAGCTGCGTCTGGCCTTTGAGCACGAGAAAAACAATCGGCGCCGTGGTCGTGAAGCCTTCATTCCAGCCGGGGAAAGGATAAGAAATCGCGGACTCGACAATGCTCGGACGCACGATCGCGCGCACCATCTCTTTTTCAGCAGCAACGAGTTGTTCTCCGAGCGCTTTGGTGTAGGTATAAATATTTGGCCAGCCCCACCACGCTGAACGTTCGACGCCGAGCTCAGTCAAGCGAGTGCGGGTCCAGACCTTTCGCTCGCGCGCGACAGCTAGTCCTAGCGCGTCCGGATCATCTTCGTCGCGACCTTCTTCAATGAGACGCTTTCGTGCGAGCTCGCGAAAGCGCGCGACCATCATTGCGTCTCTGGCCTCTTCCTTCACGCGCTCGCCGAGCTTTGCGCAGTCTTCAATCTCCTGATTGACCGAGAACTCCACTCCAGGCAATTCGTGCTTACGCGGGAAGAACCCGATGACTGGATCGGTTTCCCAAACGACTCCCGACCGATTACCCGCGACAAAGCATGTCGAAACGTGCACGAGAGCCGGGCGCTTCATGCGTCGAGCAAATGCGATGACGTTCTGCGTGCCGACGACGTTCGTGCGCAATGCACTTTCGAGTGTCGGATTGAACGTCACGTTGCCGGCGCTGTTAATGATTACGTCGATGTCGTCCGCGATTTTTTGTGCTTGTTCTTCGGAGTAGCCGAGATTGGTGTCACCGATGTCGCCACCGAGGATGGTTACTTTGTCACGCAGAAATCCTTCGAGCGCGCTGCCATATCTTTCGCGCAAGGGATCGAAAGGTGGCGCGGTTATAACACTGTTCCAGAAGCGACTCTCCGACTCCTCTTGTGAGCGCGCCCGCACGGTTACGTAAACCTGCCCGATGTTGGGGAAGCGATGCAGCAACATGCTGAGCGTGACTTTGCCGAGAAAGCCCGTGCTGCCGATCATGAAGATCTTGCGATCGCGATAGATTTCTGTTGGGGAAAGTTGCAT
>DATEDU010000089.1:0-21467 GCA_035281525.1 Pyrinomonadaceae bacterium
CCGGACACGCCGGCGGCTTGCGCCTCTAGCGCCGTCAAATCACCGATACAACCCTCGTCGCTCCGTCCACTATTGTCAATAACTAACACATCACCCAGCTCAGCGTTTTCCATTGCCTCCAGGAAAACATCAACACTGCCGTAATGCCTCGCCGGCAGCGCTCGTCCCGCGACTCGCGATCCTGCAACCACCGGCGAGATTCCCGGAGGCGCAATCCGTAAACTCAGTTTGAGACGAATAAGCGCATCTGCGATCAGGGCCGTCGAGAGCGTGGCAAAACGTTTGCTTAATGATTGATTAGTCATACTGCAACCTTTGGGCTTCGGGCGACCGGTTCATTAGGTTCGTATTCACGTCGCAAAATTGACATCAACACAAGAGACTCAAAACCAGCTTCTGTCTTATTGCTTTCACGCCGCACACCCTCAAACACGAAACCTTCAGACTCATACAAATGGCGAGCACGAAAATTCTGTTCCTTCACGTCCAACCAAAGCCGGTGCGCTCCCCACTCCGTAAACGCAAGCCATTTCACGAGGCGGAGAGTCGCTCTCCCGTATCCGCGATTCTTCTCGGCAATCACGAGCCGCTTCAGTTCGACGCTGTTGCTGGCGTCGGCTAAGCCCGCAACTATGAGATAGCCAACTCTGGTCCTCTCGCTTACTATCTCGACCACCAAGTGCGCTTTGTCTTCTGAGGAAAGGCATGCTTTGTGTTGCGCGCGGGTCCATAGCATAACGAATGGACGATTTGCGCCGTCCTGCTCGATTTCCATAACGAAGTCGAGATCGTCTTCCGTTGTGTGCCGCAAACAAATCGTCATCGTCGTCCTCAGGGCCAATCTTATGCAGTGTTAGCCGCCGAATCTTGAAGCCAGGTTTAATTGTTCTCAAACCTTCTCAATGGAATCACACCGGGTGACGTTGAGCTGTGTAGACTTGGCCTGGCAGGTGACCGTTGGCTGAAGGTACTACGGCAGCGTGCCGATATGATCGGCAGAACGCCAGGTTCGCTTCGATCGCTCTTTAATCGACTCATGCCTAAAAGTACAACGACCTGCTTTTCAACCACGGTTTTGGGGCAAGTTGCTATTCCGATAAACGAACTGAACCCCCAGTGGCTTAGGGATCGATATAAGCCCTTGGCTCTGCGGACTGGACTGAAATCTCAAATATCGGAGCTCCCAAATCTTCTTGACGCGCACGGTGAACTGTAATATGTTCCGGCCGGCGTAAAAACAACCTCAGACCTCGCTGGGCGTTCAGCTCTTGGAGCGCACCAAAATGGGCAGGAAAAACCTCCGACGAATTCTCGCTACAATGACAGCCATATTGGCGATTGTGTGTCTCATTGGGAACGTTTATTTCTTGTTCAACGTCAAGATTGACCGCGGAATCGCACCTTTGGCGTTCAATGAGATTACGGCGAAGAGCATTGATGCTCGCCTGATTCTTGCTCAAAGTGTGTTTCAGGTGGCTTTGTTGATGCTAGGCGCGCTTTGGGGGTTAGTCATTGCCAAGAAAAACGAGATTCAGATTCTATTTCGGGAAGAAATCGAAACTGTGATGTTTTTGAGTGCGAGCGTCGTTTTGTTGATGTCGGTTGTATCTTACGGCATTTACTTAAGCAAAATCTCAAGTCAGTTTGCCATCACAGTTCGTCTTCTGGATAACAGCCCTGAGCCCCTGCCGCTTTCGATCCCTGACGTGTTCGATCAGAACATTGACTATCTCTTTACTCTCCAATGGACAAGTCTCGTTGCGGGAATAGTAAACGGAGTAGTTACTCTGTTCAGCGCTCACAAACTAAGAGGAGAAACACAAAGGAGAGAAATACAAGAATCAGGAGCACATGAGGCAGAAGTACACGAAGAAGAAATACAAGGAGGAGCAATACCGTGAGAAATAAACACTGGATTCTTACAGCCACGGTAATTTTTTGCAGTGCGACAGTCCATGGGGTGTTCGCGCAGGATCAGAGTGAAAAACCGCTCACACCCGCGAGCCAAAGGTCGGAGTTACCAGCGATTGACTTAACAGCTCTCAAGCAAACTTTCAAAGAGATTAAGAAGACAAGACCAGACATTCCTGAGCATGTTCTTTTTGCAGACCTTCAGATCATCGAGTCCGCGTTGCCGCAAATTGAGACTGAGTTTGGAACGGTGGGATTGTCGAACGACCATGCTCTGTGGGCATCTCAACGAGCGTGGAGAGCGGCCCGCCTTGAATCTCCTTTGAGGTATGCTCCGGAAAAAGTGATCGATAACACCTCATTCATTGAACACATCACCGGCGAAATTGCGCCGCGAATAGTTCGGTGGCAAATTCTTCAACAGAATCCTTCTATATACCCATACGTGCTCGAGAAAGATTTGCGGTTGATTAATTTCGCACTCCCCGACATCACAAAGTCATTTCGTGAGGATGGTTGGACCGCAACGGATGCGCGTAATGCGTCGCTCTTTGTCTGGAAATCGGCGCGCATTGAAACACCGCTCAAGCCGCAGGAAACCATTGATGTTGAATCTTTGGTTGAGGCTGCCGAGAACCTCGCGATCGTTGTCTTTACCTCTGAGCCTGATCAAGCGCAGGTGTTCATGGGTACAGAGAATGTAGGCACAACAAACAAGGAGAAGAAAAAACCAATTCGGTTCTTCCTAGAAGATACGCAGATGAAGGTGGTATTCAAGAAACCGGACTACGTATCGCGAGAAGCTGTTTGCGAGGCCAAACTCGGAGAAACTAAGGTTTGCAAAGTCGAGCTCACGCCCAATCGGAAATAGGCGCAGTGCGTCCGCTGAAGGTTGGAATGGTTAGAGCTGGAGTCGTGCAAGATTATTGTAAGTACGATTTCGTTTGGAGAACTTGAAGCAGGCCTTGAGAATTTCAGCAAAGACGTGCACAAGTGGCTCCAAAGAAAAGTGCTAGGCTCTTATACTACAGCTCAGTAAATGTGCTCACACTCACAACGGTCAGCTTTCATTTCAGTTACTTACAGATCCAAAATTTATCGTTGACGGAAAAGTTGACGGCAATCAGTTTGCGACTGACGATTAGCATTTAGATGTAAACGATTGCGAACACTGGTGCTTCGTCGACGAGCTGCGAGTGTTTGTTTGAGTAAGACTCACCAATAAACCCAAAGCGGAAAAGTAGTTGTTCTGCCTGGACCATAATTCCAATATACCACTACTCTCAACCTCTCGTTCTGGCAACACCGAATTACAGCTCGCGCGACTGGATCGATGACGTCTTGCAGATTGATTTGCTTAACTGGTCTTAAGTTCCACCGTCCCTTGAATCGTTTGAAATTCGGATTAACCCCCTCCGCCAGCATGACGAACGTTCCGTGCTCACCCGTAAAGCTGCCGCTTCCATCTGCTCAGGCAGCAACTGAATTATGTGCCTTATTCGTTTTTCGTTTGCCAACTTACGTTCTGATTTTGCCCGCTCTCGTTCAGCGGCTTCATGTGCTGGAGAGCGCTCGAACTGGATTTTTTTGCTATTACTTAACTTCAGCGCTAATCCTCCTTAGCTTTTGGAGATCTATGTTCGACAAGTTCTGTTATCCCCTAAAACCCGCTTTTTTGACGCCGTGAAGAATTTGCCTCGGCATTCTCCGCTTCTTTAGAACCTCTTATGTCCTCTCATTCGAAGCAGATGGTGTGCTTGTGAAGCTGAGACGATATGGAAACTACAACGAAGCGTTAAAAAAGCCAACATCGATTAAGCTAAGTCGACCGCCGGTAGCGGAGATCGACATTAACCATAAAACGCATTTGTAGCAGGTGGCAGCACGAGTGTTTCCTCCGGATTCTACCCTCCACTGAAGATGGACCTTCGAAGGTTCGCTAAGATAGCCTAATCATCTTTTGGACCAAATGTGAACGGCTCTGTTCAAATGCTTCGCCCAGCCGGCTTCCAGGTACAAGTTTAAAGAAAGCAGCTGGGGATTCATAATCCGAAAACACGCAAATTGTTAACTCTATTAACTAAAACAGGTTGCAGCCATAGCGGTTTTATTGGGGTTTTTTGATGCTTCTATATGCAGCTATATCGCCTGCAAATGCTCTTATCTGAATTCCCGTCACAACACGTCACAGTTGGATCGACCAGACATCATGTGTCAGTGCTGATGCATGGTTCTGCTTTGTCATCTCGATTAATGCCTATCAGGTAGCTCGCGCTTGGTTTCCATTACATGAGTCGGGCGGCTAACGACGAGTCTTTGTTGGTTTGTACGTCCGGCAAAAATACTTGCCGGTCGGGAAGAGATTAGTGGGCGGGATACTACTTTTTATGAACCCCTGAAGATTCGGTTCCGTGTCCGAGATGAGCCAGACATCAAGATCGTGAGTGCGACTAACCAAAACAGGATGCGTAGCAGACTCTTTAAAGAGACAAATGTCTTCCGGTAACGGAGGGTTTTCTCCATCCTCCCATTTTGCCAATGAAGGCTGAACTCGCAGTACGGCTTCCTTAACCTCTTCGTCGAAAGCAAGCACGTAGACAAAACCTGGATGGTCGATCAGTATTGTGCCCGGCCATTCAGCCGCCTGGAATCCCGTCAAGATATACGAGCTAAACTGAGATTCGAAAAACTCCGCGGCTTTCGGTTCATCGTAACACCACTTGTTTCCGATTTGTGTCAAACGTAGAACCGCAAGCATGCGATCCACTCCGTGGTGATCCAGACACCAGCGCAGCGTTTCACTCAGAGACACCACCCGAGCATCAGCCTCCCAACAGTTGAACGGCATTACGGACAACTCAAACCCAACCCCCAATCAATCCCATCGGTTATGAATATCGGATCGATCGTGCTTGCAATATCCCACAGCACCGCAGAAGCAAATTGCATATTAGTCGCATTCTTTCTTCCCGACACAGTCATCGAGTGCGGTGCAAAGATCATTGCGAGTCGCCTCTTGGGAGTGTCCCATTGCACGTGAACTTTTTCGTAGTCACCTGATTTCGGATTGTAATGCTCGGGGTAGTCGCCACCAGATTTCTCCGGACCTCTTGAACGTCCCTTGGGATCGAGCGCGTCCGCTATGGTCTTTGCCCCATCTTTATCCGGCGCTTGAACAACAACTCCAGGATGATTCCCCCTCTTACGAGCTTCTTCGATTGCATCCTTAACACGCTCCATCTTCTTATCTTTGCTCAACGGTTTCCTAACAACTGCGACGAGTTCCCCGCTTTGTGTAAAGACTTTGATTACCTTTTTCCAAATGCTTAGTCCCCAAGGATCCGTGTAATTGATCGGATTGTTGAAGACGTAAGCGTAGAGATTCGAGTCGCCGCTTCCGAAGCCAAGTGGATCTTCACTGATGAAACGTAATAGGGCCGGACTGTAGTACCGAGCCCTGTAATAATGAAGGCCGGTGGCCCCATCGAATTCCCGTCCCGTGTATTGGCGGGAGTTGATACTGGCCGTGCCCGTGTAGCCCGGTTGGCCAAAATCTCCGTAGCTATATTCTGTTTGAAGCCCTCCTGATGAACCGTGAAGCGAGACGACGTTTCCTAAACCATCTGTCAATACATTCGTATCAGTCGAGGTTCTGCGAAGGAAAATTTCATCGACGCTTCCACTGAGCATCTGGGCCAACCCCTGGCTCGATTGTTCCGCTACGATCTCTTGACCGTCATAGAGAAACGTGGTTGAGTCGCCATTGATAGTCGCACCCGTCCGCCGTCCAGAAGCGTCGTACTGAAACGACGCCGTTACGCCAGGACCAGAGATTGATACCAACTGCTTACGCGCGTTCCACGTATAAGTGTTTGACCCGTCGCTTGTCAGATGGCCATTCAGATCGTAAGCAAGAGATTTGCTTCCGAAGCTTGTCTGTTGGTTTGCAGCGTTGTAGCTGGCGGTTGTCACCGGTGGCGTTGCAACGTTGCGGGCAAGGCTACCGGAGACTTTCGTGCGGTTCCCATTACCGTCGTACTGGTAAGCAAGGTTACCGATCACTGTCTGGTTTTGTTTGTACGTAACGGCGATCAGTTGAGAAGCCGCATCGTAGGAATATTCAGTGACAAGTCCGCTCGGCAAAGTAACTGACGTTCTGCGATCCGCGGCATCGTAGGAGAATGTGACCGTGGAGCTGCCCTGGGTCACCTGTGTCAAGCGATTTGCATTGTCATACGTGTAATTAACTGCCGCTTGTCCGGTAACAGTCATACTCGTGCGGCGACCGGCAGCATCGTAGGCATACGTCACCGTGCCCTGAGGCGTGGTCTCACTCGTCAGGCGATCGAGACTGTCGTAATCGTAAGTAATTGTCCCGGAAACTGAATCAACTGACTGCGTCAACCTATTGGCAGCGTCGTAGGTGTAACTGGTGGTTGAGGAATCGCCATAGGTAACAAGCGTTAGTCGATCGTGTGCATCGTAAGAGAAGTTTGTAATCTGTCCCTTCCGGTCGGTGTACTTTTTCAGATTGCCGTTGAGATCATATTCATAGGTATCGTCATGAAGTAATGGATCACGTCGTGTAACAACACGGTCCATGTTGTCGTAGGTGTAAGTGGTTTCGTTATTGCGAGCGTCTTTGACACTGAGCAGATTGCCGTTTGCATCATACGAGAACGTCGTGACGCCGTTCAGCGGGTTTGTCGACTGCGTAATGTGGTTCAGATTGTCATACTCGTAGCGTCCCACTTGCCCCAATGGGCTGGTTACGCTGGTAACGCGACCCGCTGCATCCAGAGTTTTTGAATTACTTCGACCCAGCGGATCTATGGATTCGATTGGAATTCCCATCGCGTAGTTGAATCGCGTTGTATTTCCGAGAGGATCGACAACATCCGTCAGTTCGGCAGCCTGGTTGTATTTGAAGGTGGTCTTATGCCCGAGCGAATTGGTCGCAGACGTTAATCGACCGCGGAGACTATACGCGTACGTAGTCGTATGGTTTAGTGGGTCGGTCACGGACACGACTTGATTGAATACCGGTTCATACGTCAAATTCGTGGTTACCGCATTTGCCGTGTCAGCGAGCCGCGTGAAACTGGTGACCTTGCCAACCGAGTTATAGGTCCAGGTAGTCTTCCGACCTAAGGGATCGGTCATGGACAACAGAAAATTTGACCCTGCTTCTCGTTCATAGGTGTAAGTTTGTTGCAGGGTTGTGCCTTGGGCGAACGTATCGGTCACCAGGTAACCATTGGCATTGAATGTTGCTCGCCTGATAAACCCGCGCGGATTGGTAACGTCCGTCTGTGATACTTTTCCGGAACCATTAAGTGTGTAAGCAAACTCATAGACCCCGCCATCAATCTGCGTCTGCCGTCTTATGCGTCCATTCGAGTCGTATTCATTGGTGAGAAACACGAAACCGCGAGGATCTTTTATTGTCAGCATCCGATCCGAGGAGGCGTCGTACAAGTATTCAGTCACTCCTCCTTTGGCATCAGTTACCTTCCACAGCCGGCCGTTAGCGTCATAGGTGTAAGTGACAACTCGTCCGCTGCTGTCAGTTGCCTGCGCAATGCGTTTCGAACTGTCGCTGTAGCTAAACTGGATCCAACGTCCACCTGGCGAAGTAACCTTTGTCATGCGAAAGCTACTGTCGCGTGTGACCGTCAGCCTGTTTCCATAGCGGTCCTGAATAGCTGAGAGGCCTGTAATCGACGCATGGACGCCGAGTATGTCACCAAGAAGTACCTTAATCCCGAATTGATAGATCGTGCCGTCAGCTAATTTCACTTCCCATGCGCCGTTTGGGCCAACACCGCTAATCATTCTCATCGTTGCTTTGTAGAACGGCGTTGGGGTAGCGGTATGCTCATAGAGCGCCGAGTTCGGAATTTTATTAAATAGAATCAGACCTCCATCCGGCAGCACGATCTGACCGTAGCTGGATGTGTTGCCAGCCACGTAGATGTCGTAAGGATTGGTCATTCCTTTGCCGAAGGAACGTTCCACCGAATCCTTTTGCCGGTACGTGCGCATCAGCGAAATCGGAATGACATCCGGGAGAATGAGATCCGTTTTGTCGTACACGAATAGTCCGGTACTGATATCCACCGGGTCACCTTCTTCCGCGCAACTGCCGGCTCCGGATTGGTCGCCCGGCACGGTACCGGTAGTCATGAACGAGGCGCAGTGCATACTCTGCAACTCGACTCCGGGATCAGGAAGCACCTGTTTCTGATCGGACGTAACGGAGCCTTGCCCGTAGACATACCAACCTCCCTGTTCAGCCTCGTAATTCCAGAACGTCACGCGCGTTCCGGCGGGAAATTGTCCGTAGTTGGGATAGATGATTTGCAGGCCTCGACGCTTTTCACCGTTAAGTCCCTCGACTTTCGCGCCGTGAAGCTGAAGTGTGAAAAGAAGAACATCGCCCATGCCCGGAGGCAGCGGAAAAGGCGGGCGGTCAACCGGCATCGGCGTGATCGTCATCGACTCGAGCTCACGCTTCGTCATGCCGTGTGAGTGGTGTTTGCCGCCTGGCAATCGCAGCACCGCATCCGAAGGGACGCGCACTTCCATTCCCGGTATACGCGGAGTAGTCACTGCCAACTCACGTTGCGTCGGAATCGGTAAGCGCACGGCGTTCTGTTCATCAAGCACTGGAAGCCAGATCGTGTAAGACAAAGCCGTCGTTTTAGCCGCCACTATGTCGACGAGAACGTCGAAGGTTCCGTAGATCTTTCCCGGACGACTCGCCGTGTGGCCCTGGATTGTCAAAACCTTCTTTCCGGCCTCGAGCCCTCTAAGCAGGAAGCGACCGGTGAAATCTGTTACAACGCTTCGCTCATCAATCTGCAAAGTGACATTGGCGAGTGGCTTTCCGCTGAGCGTGAGAACCTGACCTGCCAGTGCGGTTTCCCCAGCGGGAGCTTGTAAAGGCGAAAGAGATCGCGATGGGCTATCCGGTCGCCTAGTACTCCAGTCACCGTTAAGATTCTTTGCGTTGGGAATCCAGGAATCGAGATCATCGAGTGGTGATCTCGTTTCGCAGCCCGCACCAGTACGATTCGCCGGGCATTGTTTTGTTTTAAATGTGATCGTGACGAATGGGAGTGGTTGTCCCTGCACGTCGGAGCCGCCGGTTATGGTTAGGTTGTATTGACTGTTAGCCTGTAAAGCCGCAAGAGGTGTGACGAAGGTCAACATCCCGGACTCCGCGGGAACAACTCTCGTTGCCACACTCCCGAGTGGTCCTTCTAGAACTACGCTCGTTTTATTTATTGTTTTTACTGACAGAGGTTTTGAAAAACGCAAAGCGATCGACGTGTTTTCGTCGATCTCCAGTGCGCCATTTCCCGGCGCCGAGAACTCGAGTTGTGGTGCGGCATGATTCTCTCTCGCGGCGCGACCAACCGTAACTCTGAAGCCACTCGATTCAGGATCGAAAACTTCATCGTCTTGAACGATCTCGCCGTTTGCGTCTGTCCCTCGTGACAAGACCACGCTGCCGTCCGCTTGCAGGACAGCAGTGTGGTTCTGACGAGCGGCCGCCAGCCTGGATGGCACTACAGTGGCGGTGTTCTTCCGAATATCGAACAACTCAACCTTAGTAGTCAGATTTCCTTTGGCGTCAGTTCCTCCCGCAACTAGTAAATGACCATCGGTCAGAACAGTGGCCGTATGGTTTGCGCGTGGACTTAACCCTGTCGCCGCGCGCGCTTCAAATCTCTGATTTTCAGGGTTGAAGATCTCGGCACTATCAACGAACTGTCCTCGAGTTCCAATACCGCCGAGGATTAGCACGGTGCCGTCAGGCAGCATCGTGGAAGAGTGGCCCATGCGCGGGTTCAATAGTTTGCTGGCGAGAGTAATAGATTGTCCGGTTTGTGGGTCCACGATTACGGCAGTCGCCATGAAATCGCCTTCACCACCAACCAAAAGCGAGCGACCATCAGCCAACAGGGTAGTCGACCGTCCACGGACAACAGTTGTGTCCTGTGCAGCCCGAAGTTTCGTGTCCTCTTTCTTTCGAGTGAGGTATTTCTTCGAAACTGGTCGTCTTCCACTCTCGTTTCGATTCCCAGTCGATGATTTCCTGGCGCCAGCAGAGATCAGCGATGTCAGGGGTCCAATCGTCAGCATCAGGCTCAAACCGAAACGTAGACAAATGGTGAAGTGCTTGTTCATACCACTCTCCGGAATTCAATCATAACTTCGGGTCGCGTCAGTACACCCTCAACTGCCAGTGGTACTGACTTTCCAAGTTCGGATTTCAAACCGACCTTCAATCGGATTTCCTGATACGACGACCTGACTCGGTTATGTAAGTGACTTGAGACGGTGCGCCAAACACTGCCGCAACCTCAAAGCTACGAACGCGCTCGCCATCAATAAACATTGGTCTCGCGCTCGCAAGCGTCAGGTCACAAACCGCGGTTGCACTGATTACACTCAGGCCCGACGGCAAAGTCAGACTGGCGCTCGCTGTTGATGCAGCCTCGGTACCGGCCAGACCAGTACTTGAAACGGTGGTCCGTGCTCCGAATGCAGGAATAAGAGTTACCTGGACCACTGTTCCCAGTGGAAGGTTCGCCGCTTCGAGCACCACGGTTACGGGATTGGCTTGCGATGATGGCACCACAACATCGGGGGCGGCCTGAAAAGATCCGAGCGGCGTCGCGGGCGCGTTGATTCCGGCTACGGAGGCAACACGCAGTTGTGGAACAGTGTTTAAGACGGCGGGATTTGGTGTTGCATAGCTGATGTTGGCTGGATTACCTCCAGTAGCTGTGAACGTGCCGTAGTCGTAGGCTTCAACGCGCACATATCCTAGCCCACCCGTTCCGCCGCAACCGCCATATTGACAACCACCACCTCCAGCTCCACCGTTTACATTTAACGTTGCGGATCCGGAGATTCCATTGGCGATCAATCGAATTGCGCCGCCTGATCCTCCTCCACCCGCACCCGAGTAGGAGGAGCTGGCTGCTCCTCCATTGCCACCTTGAGCGTTGACCGTTGCGGAACCGGAGAATGTTATCGTTCCAGAGCTAGCCAACAGGATTGCGCCGCCACCGCCACCGCCGGAAGAGCCGCGCCCTGTCGTTGCGGCACCCCCGCCACCGCCGCCTGAACCGCCGATCAAAGGAAGCAGAGTGGTGGTACTGTACTTTGGTCCGCCCACACCCATGCATCCCGACTCTCCGCTTCCGTTGGTGCCAGCCACATTGAAACCGGCACCGCCGCCACCACCACCGTAGTTAGTTCCTTTCTTACCGGGGGTACCGCCACCAGGGCCTTGACCCGGATTGCCCGCGTAAGTCGGAAGTCCAAAACCACCCATTCCGCCATCGAAACCGCCTGGTCCACCAATCCCTCCACTGCCACTGCCAGCGCCAACCTGGCCGCTAATCACCACCGTACCGGCAATCGTCACATTGCCGCTGGCAAGAATCGTTACGGGTGTGTTAGTGGCGTTCCTTGTATAGGTGATCGTTACGCCGGCCGGAATGTTGATGGTGGTGTAGTTGAAGACACCACTCGCAGGAACCTGGATGGTCTGACTAGACGCTGGTGCAAACGCTCCGTCAGCGCCAGTCGAGCCACTATTGAAGTTATTTTGTGCTTGACTTGAGATGAAGAGACCCGCCAGTAACAAGAAGGCGATTGAATTTGTGAGCCGACGTGTCGGACTGTGGTTTGATTGTGGGAACATTGCTTCCTCCAGAAGTCTGAAATTTCAAGGTGTGCGTAGCACTGTGATTCCTGTGTGAGCGGGATGTCTATTGAACGATCTCGAGCATGTTCGTACCGGTACTAACGGTCAGCGAATTACCAGCGGCAGTGGTAACAACTACAACTCGTTGTCCCAGGGCCGCAGTTCCAGACACAGTTATCGTCGCAGTTAGCGATGTACCGTTAGGATCCACCGTTATGTTCGACGCTGAAATATTCGAGTCAACTGTGCCGTCAGTTTTTAGAAAAAATATTCCTGTCGTACCGCCAAAATTGGCACCATTGATAGTTATGGTGAAACTTGTGCTTTTTGAAGCAGAAGTCGGCGTGAGTAACTGCACAAGTGGTCCAGTTGTAAGAGAGACACTGGCACTCTGCGGTGCCCCGGAAACCGCCTCGTTTCGGCGAACTGAGATCGTCGCCGCTATCGGCGCACCGGAAGTTGCAGCATCATTACGACGAACTGAGATCCTCGCTGCTATCGGCGCACCGGTATCGGTGGGCGATAAACGCCTGACCGACACCTGACTGACAGGAGCTACTGAATCTGTCGCGCGGCGCAGAACTGATACCGATGTAGCAGGGGTGAAGTTGATTGGCGGCAGACGCAGAACCGTCAACGAAGCGGAAATCGGCGCTTCGACAAGAGACGGGTCCAGGATGGCTAGTTGTGCTTGCCCGAACACAGCGGGATTAGCGACGCTGGTGGCCCTAATGGTAAATACATGTGAACTTTGATTAGGAGCAGTATAAAAACCAGTAGAGGAAATAGTTCCTACATAACCATCACCGCTCGGAATACCATTAACGCTCCATTGCAAACTCTGATCACCGGTGATACCGGAAACGGTGGCGAAAAACTGTAGTGTTTGGCCAGGCAAAATCGCATGATAAGGGGGCGCTATCTGAATGCTGGGCCCGCTCTGGGCCGGTAACACGGTGAAGGGCGCGTTGGCTGTTCCTTGTGGTGTTATTACCGCAATCTGAATCTGACCAGTAACACCGACGGCCGGCACACTCGTAACGATCCGCGTGTCAGCGGCAGATATCAAGGTCGCGGCAACGCCATTGAACTGCACAGATGGAGTCGTACCGAATCCTGTTCCATTGATCGTAACTAGTTGTCCGACACTGCCGCTGCCTGGGACAACACTAATTATTGAGAGTTGGCTGGAAGGTTGACGAGAAATCGAGAGCAGGTTACCGACACTGTCGTAACTGTAGATTGTGGTCTCAACGGGACCCACTGTGGCCGCTAATCTTCCACTCGCGTCGTAAATGTAGGAGATAGATCCTGTAACGATCTCATCGAGTTTTAGATTTACTGTAGCTGTCTGGCTGTCCACAAGCGTCACAAGAGATTGACTCTTCGTGGCAAAGCCGGTGGCAGATGCTTCGACTCGGTAAGTACCCGCAGCGAGTTGAGGCAACACGTAGTCTCCTGCTGCATCGGCAGTAGTTGTTCCGATCGTTGTTGTACCTTGAATGGCCTTTACTGTGGCTCCCGGTATCGGCGTGAGTCCATCAGCTTTCGTCACCTTCCCGGAGATGATTCCATCGAAGAAGTTGCGAGGAAGGGCATTTGTAATGCCGTGGAGAGAGTTCGTCAACAGTGTATATACAATAAGGCTAAGAAGCAGTTTTGGGGGCAACTTAGTCATTTGAGCACACTCCGTTCCCGCAGTGACGAGTCGACGATCTAGTTAGAAAGAACTGCTATGAGCAGTCGGCGTTTTGCGAATAGGAAACGCTGGGAGTTTGTCGGAGTCCGTCGGGGCTGGGCCTGCTTGAGTGTCGCGAACTCTACGTTGTTGTTGTTTGCTTGTCAACAACAATAATTGTCACTACTAGAAATCTGCGTTGCGCCAGTTGTTTCAGCTCCCTGGAAGGTAGTAAAGACTCTGCGCGAACGACGTACTGGTCTTTGGAAAAGGCAGCCTTTATCCTCGGCGATGACACTGCAAAAGCGAAGGATGCCACTCTTCTTCGGCATACGATCTCAGTCTGAGCCAGACCGGCGTGCGGGCAGATGACGCATTTAGTTAAAGTTGACAATAACACCTTGCGCTTTAGACACACTCGTTCTATAGAAAAGACGGCGTTGAGGTAGACGATAACCACATGCGGTTTTGGCGATTGACCAAAACGATACTTCCCAACCCGCGATGAGCGACAAAGCGAATACCCGGCGATTCGATCTAGTGTTGTGTTGAGTTGTGGTTACGACAGCGGAGTTCTGAGCAGGATACCTATGTTGGTGAGAGCGTAGAATTCATAATCGGAACCCACGTAAGTTTTTAATTCTATTGACTAAACAGGTTGCAGCCACAGCGGTTTTTCATCGATTTTTGATTCTTTATGCCGCGTTAATAATTTCCTTTTGAAGCAGATATGCGATCAGAAACAGAGATCTGCCAACGGCCTCAAGGGGTGCCGCTGAGTCGGTAACTCCATCCGTTGCAGAAAGTCCGTTGCGTATTTAGCCCCTGTTCCCGCTAAACGGATCTCACCGAACCAATCATTGGAAACAACCTCGCCGCCGGTCGCAAAGTTGAGCATTTTCCCATTTTCAATCATTGTACCGACGAATTGGACGTCATGCTTTTCTTCGGAGGCTTCGGATGACTCGAGATACTCTCGAAGGTTATCGATATTGAACGATCGAAGAGTTATGCGCTCTCTGATGTCTCTAATCATCGACTGTGCTTTATATGCACTGCCAGTCCACGCAATCATTAAACTGTCATTAACTACAGCTACCTTTTGCAGGACACCATGGATTGTTACACGAGGGACTTTTACCTTGAGCGAATCACCAACCGTAGGCAAATACACCGAGCGAGGAGCAACTTCTGGTCCAGTAAGCAACAAGTCTCCTAGTAACACCGGAACTTTGTTTATCGAAAATCCTGCAACGAGTGTCATTTGGTTTTTGAAAGGGTTCTCAAGTCAATCATTCTGTGAACGGCTGGCTATCATCATCATTTCCCTCTTGGGCAATAATCCAGCGCCAAGCCAGTGTTGGAAGCGGGCTTACAATTGAGCCCCGACTTTCTCGCGTCTGAGTAGTTTACAGACAGTTTGCTTAAGAAGAATCCATCCTCCTTGGGTACGTATTGTTCGCTCCCCGAATCAACTCACTTGAATTTCTTTCGTAGACCGTAAGCAACGTCTTTCTATCTTTAGCTAACTCGAAAACGGATGTTGGTTATATCGTCGCAAAGTTCTGGCCCTTCGAGTTAACCCGATAAGATGTGTTCATACCTTCTCGATTTCTGCTATTTGAAAGGGCAAGCGAATACCAACGCATCGGAATATGTCGTTGGTAAAGAGTGTACGCAATTTTCCTAGCCTTTTCACTTACTTTGAGCGCTATATTGTAAAAGTGTCGTATTACCGACCGCCTATATCCAGCTAGAAAATTGGGCCGGCACTGAGGTAACCGTGAGAAAAAATTACGTCCTTATCGACTTCGAAAGCGTTCAAACCAGGTCGCTTCAGCTATTGACTCAGGAGCACTTCAAGGTGATCGTGTTCGTCGGAGCAAACCAGGCCAAGCTTCCGTTCGAAGTTGCCGAGTCATTGCAGCAGCTCGGATCTCGTGCAGAGTACATCAAGATCTCGGGCCGTGGCCCAAATGCTTTAGACTTTCACATTGCATACTACATTGGAAGACTCGCCGCCGAAGAACCGTCCGCGTACTTCCACATCATCTCAAAGGACTCAGGCTTCGATCCGCTGATTCAGCACCTGAGATCGAAGAAGATATTCGCTGGCCGGGTCAAGACTGTCGCCGACATTCCGGTTGTGAGGGCGTCAAATTCTAAATCGCCCCAGGAACGCATCGCCATCATCCTAGCGAAACTGCAACAACTCAGGGCTGCGAAGCCACGGACCATCAAGACGCTCAGCAGCACAATAGGTTCGTTGTTTCAGAACCGACTCTCCGAAGCGGAGGTCGAGTTCCTTGTTCAGAGTCTTGCGAAACAACGTTATCTGGAAGTTACTGGAGCAAAGATCACGTATGCGTTACCGAGTGACAATCTAACGAAGCGCTCGCAGCGGAGCTAACTGCTTCGGCATTGCAGTTAATGCAAAAATACCGCCGAGGTTAATTCAACAAATACAAGAAACTCGATAGTATTACGCTCGCCGTAAAATTATTACGGTTGGGTGGCCTTCGACTCGCAGTGAGACTTCAACAAGGAACTAAACTCCTTTGTTCGCCTTCTTCAAAGCTAGATTTTGGTCAATACCTGTAACGAGCACGACTCACCGAAGATTATCACGGGTTGCTGCACGTTTGTGGCAACTGCTAGGTGTCATGTTGGTAACCGTAACCGTTACCATCATGATTATAGCTTTCATTGGAGCCATAGCTTTTCGATTTATCGCCGCAGAAGTATCAGTATTGCTCATTGCTATAGCCACGATTGTGACTTACGTACTATGGGAGTATGTAACATATGTAATTAACACACTTTGGCGGGCAGGTCGCGCGTCCCTAAAATTTGGCAGGCAAT
Source organism: Pyrinomonadaceae bacterium (assembly GCA_035281525.1). Lineage (GTDB taxonomy): Bacteria > Acidobacteriota > Blastocatellia > Pyrinomonadales > Pyrinomonadaceae > PSRF01. Next base: position 16,179 of record DATEDU010000089.1, read on the forward strand.
TGAGGGCGGTCACTGCCCACGAGTTAGTTACGCAAGACACACGGCCACCGATCCTATATCTGCGCTCTTTCAAAGATGACAACGTAGAGGGCAGCGTTAACTACCAAGAAGATCTTGCGCTTGAGACGGCGGAGGAACAACTAAAAAGCATACTAAGCAAGTTTGGTCCCGTGATAGCAATCGGTCAGCCAGGCGAGGATGTGCCTTCGCTAGGAGCAGCCAGGTTTTATGTTTCTGATGACGAGTGGCAGACGGTAATCACTAATTTAATGTCGCAGGCAGAATTGGTGGTTCTACGGCTCGGATTTACGAAAGGCTTTTGGTGGGAATGGCAAACGGCTATACAAAAGGTGAAACCTGATCGATTGTTGTTCCTGATAACCGAGGATTGGATTTATGATCGTTTCCGTCAAAGTGCAAACGAGCACCTACCCTGTCCACTGCCCAAGTATACCGGCGATCTAACTAGAATATACGGCATCAGAGGGTTGCTCTATTTTGAACCGGATTGGACACCTCACGTATCGTACTCGCAAGCCCTTCTTCCGGTGGGTACTATAGACTTAACTCGATGAAGTTTGTTTGCCTGTTCCTGATCAGTGGCGGTGAAGTCATGTTTAGCCTCATGGAAGCGAAAAAGTGAAGTTAGGAAACTGGTGCCCCCGGCGCGATTCCAACGCGCGACCTTCCGCTTAGGAGGCGGACGCTCTATGCAGCTGAGCTACGGGAGCACGAGGACCCGAACATAACACAGATCGAAGTAATCCTTAATTTATGACTGATACTTGATCAGCGAACGAACGTCGTAACCCGTCAACTTCTCACGTCCCGGCAGGAATTCGAGTTCGACGACGAATACTAACCCGACCACCGTCCCACCAAGTTGTTCAACCAGATCGACAACGGCGCGCGCGGTGCCACCAGTCGCAAGCAGATCGTCGGCGATGATCACGCGATGGCCGTCCCCGACTGCGTCACGATGGATCTGAAGCGTGTCTTGGCCGTACTCCAAATCGTACGAGATCTCCGCGCACTCGGCGGGAAGTTTGCGCGGCTTGCGCACGGGCACGAAACCCGCCCCAAGGTGATACGCCAGCGCCGGCGCGAAGATGAAGCCACGCGCTTCGATTCCGATCACGGAGTCGATCTTCTCGCCTTCAAACTCCTCTGCCAGCGCATCGACTGTGCTGCGCAAGCCTTCCGGATGCTTCAAAAGCGTGGTGATGTCGTAAAAATTTATGCCGGGCTTGGGAAAGTCCGGCACTTCGCGGATTAGAGATTTGAGATGGTCCATTCGTGGCTCACAAAATTTATCGTTCAATGCGAAATGCGGAATACACGCCTGTCGGATCGAGATTGATCTCCTCTAGTTGATCGACAACGGCCCATTGCGGTCCGGTTGCCAGATCCTGCTTAAACGCTTCCACACTGTTTGCCGGTCCCTCAGCCAACGCCTCTACTGTTCCATCAGGACAATTGCGAACGTAACCGACAATCTGATGTCGCGCAGCAGCCCGTTGCGCGAAGAAACGATACCCAACTCCCTGCACGTCACCTTTTATGAAAAACTTTCGCGCTACTTGCACTTAAAAAGCTCTCCTGGCTTTCCCTTCTCGAGCGTGAACGTTTCGTCGTCGGCGCCTTTGAGCTTTAGCGTCAACGTCATCTTGTTGCCGTTAATCGAACCGACATAGTTCGCCGGATGCGATTGCTGCTGCTCGTCGGCGCGTATTGGTCCACCGCGTTCAGGCGTGTGCGTCCCACGCAAGTTGAAGCGGCCGTTGGCATCGATCGTCAGCGGGCCTTCAATCACTCCATGCGCGCAGTCATATTCAATCAATGCGGACTTCGATCCGACCTCGATATTAATATGCTCTCCACCCCAAACACCTGCTGGAATTGTTTGCATATTAGTCGCGCTCTCACACGAAATCAGAAAGATAACAACGCCAACTCGAAATGCGCTCGCCCAAAACATAGCGTTCGCATTGTAACTTATTTCGTGAATGTCCTTACAAACCCTCCACAGATTGAGCGGATCTGTGTAATCTGTCGGGCTGATGCGCGACGAAGACGTCACTCGCAAGCTCGAAACTCCAAAATCCAGCTCGTCGCGCGCATCGTCATTCGAATCAATCGACGATGCGCGTTTCGTTTCCGGCACCATCCTCGCCGACCGTTACCGGATCGTTGGCTTGCTCGGAAGAGGCGGCATGGGTGAGGTCTATCGCGCTGACGATCTAAAGCTCAGTCAACCAGTCGCACTCAAGTTTCTGCCAGATCGTTATCTCAGTGACGGCGCGGCACTAGCCCGCTTTCATCGTGAAGTGCGCGTGGCACGTCAGGTGTCGCACAAGAACGTCTGTCGCGTTTACGACATCGGCGAGATCGACGGCCGTCATTATCTGTCGATGGAGTTCATCAAAGGCGAAGAGCTTTCTTCGCTGCTTCGCCGCATCGGCCGCTTGCCAACTGACAAGGCGCTGCAAATCGCGCGTCAGATCTGCGCCGGTTTAAGCGCGGCGCACGACAGCGGCATCCTTCATCGCGATCTGAAGCCGGCCAACATAATGATCGATGCCGACGGCAACGCGCGCATCACCGACTTCGGTCTCGCCGGTCTGGCGGAAGAGATCCGTGAAGACGAGATGGCCGCGGGCACGCCCGCGTACATGGCGCCGGAACAACTCGACGGCGGCGCTCCGACTGTTCGCAGCGATATCTATTCGCTCGGTCTTGTTCTGTATGAACTGTTCACCGGCAAGCGCGCGTTCGACGCGCCGACACTCGGCGAATTGATCAGACTGCGGCGCAGTGATTCGACGCCAACTAATCCCACCGCAATCGTCAAAGATCTCGATCCCGTAATCGAACGCGTGATCGATCGGTGTCTGCAAAAAGATCCGGCGGAGCGTCCCGCGTCAGCGTTGCAGGTGGCTGCTGCGCTTCCGGGTGGCGATCCGATTGCCGCAGCGCTGGCCGCCGGCGAAACACCGTCGCCTGAAATGGTCGCAGCCGCACCGAAGGCAGGCGCCTTGCGACCCGCTGCTGCGATTGCGAGTCTTGCGGGCGTGATCGCGTTGCTGTTGTTCCACTTGTTCTCGTCGTATTACGCGCGCGCTGAACGCAACGTGCCACTCGAAAAGCCGCCCGAAGTGCTGGCGGAACGCGCACGCGACATCATTTCGAGCCTTGGTTACGAAAACCGGCCGGTGGACCAGGCGTACGGCTTCACTGTCGACGGAAGTTTTTACCGGCATCTACAAACGACCAGCTACGATCAGTGGAAACTTATGCGGGCAGGACAGCCGCTCACGGTCTATTTCTGGTACCGGCAAGCGCCGCGCTACCTGATCGCCGACGGCTCGCTAGTGGTCACTCCCGATAACCCGGCGCTGGACGTCGCAGGAATGACGAACATCGCACTCGATCCGAAAGGACGTCTGGTGCGGTTCGATCGTGTTCCGCCGCAAGTGGCGCCGCCGAGTGATATCCGCAAGTCGACGGAGTGGGCGCCGTTGTTCGCCGCCGCCGGATTACCGATGGATAAATACCTGGTGACGGAACCAACCTGGGTGCCGTCCATGTTTGCCGATGAACGCGCGGCGTGGCAAGGTCCACACGTCGATCATCCTGAGATTCCAGTTCGCATCGAGGCCGCATCGTTCCAGGGACAGGTGGTCCACTTCGCAGTCGTCTTTCCATGGGACATACCAACCCGTCAGGAAGAGGAAACATTCACGAGCGGTGAACGCTTCGCAGCGATCGTGTTGTGCGTCGTTTTTGTCGCGGTAGTTATCGGCGCTGGCTTGATGGGCCGTAACAATCTCAAGCTCGGCCGCGGCGACACGCGTGGCGCATCACGACTGGCGATGTTTATTTTCCTGGTTTCCGCCGTTGGTGGTTTGATCGGCGCGCATCACGTACCGGTGCTGGGCGATGAGATCGACATCATCTTTATGCTCGTCGCGTACGCGATCACGCCGGCGGCCCTTACGTGGTTGCTTTACATCGCGCTCGAACCATCCATTCGCCGCCGCTGGCCCAGACTGATCATTTCGTGGAGCCGTTTGATGGCGGGTAGCTTTCGCGATCCGATGGTCGGCCGTGATTTGTTGATCGGCGGAATGCTTGGCCTCTTCCACTCCGCGTTCATCGCTCTCGGCGCGCTACTGCCTCGCTTGTTCGGTATGGAGACACCGCCAACCGTTCCCGGCAATGTCTTCATCCTTGGCAGCGTTCGAACCATGCTCGCTGCCTTTCTCGGCTCTCACGTGGCAATGAGCGTCTTTACAGGCTTTGGATTTCTGTTCTTTCTGCTACTGCTCTACATAATTCTCAGAAAGCAGTGGCTTGCGATAGCTGCGATGTTTCTCATTACGCTGCTGATCGAGCTGTCGGCGTTCGCGGCGGCGGGGCCCTGGCTTTTCTGGGTAGTGTCAACGTTTATTACGCTGACGATTGTGACGGTGGTGGCGCGCTTTGGACTGCTCGCCACGATGGCCCATCAGCTCTTTTTCTTCCTGACCCTGATGTATCCGATGACTACTGACTTTTCAGTGTGGTATGCGCCGTCGATGGTGTTCGCGCTGGCGCTGGTGGTGGGTATTGCGGTCTATGGCTTCTACATTTCACTCGGAGGTCAATCGCCGTTTGGCAATCGGCTCCTCCACGAAGACTAACCAGTTACGAGAACAGCCACCAGACGTAGTCGCCAAGATGATTCATCAAGATGCCGCCGTCATGTATAAAGCCGGTGACAATCGGAATTAACCGATCGCCCAGCAGGAACGGCGTCAACGCCACCGAGACCGACGAAAAGATCAATATGTTCGAAGTAGCTTCTGACAGTTCATTCTTCTTCATAGTTTCAACCTCGGGGCGAAGACTGTGAGTCTTGGTGCGCTCCCTTGGGAGTGCTCCCTACCCTCTCCGCTGCAAGCAACATGCCGTTATTGGCCCATATACCGGGCCTTTCGCAAAACCCCTTACGCACGTTTTGTTTAGGAAAATCGGCCCGAAAAACGGCCCTGGCGTGAGTCGTTCAAACACCGGTCAGGCTGATGAACGTGACGATTCCCGCTTTCAAAGTGACGAGGTTTCACTCGGTTTCACAGCCTTAACGCATTTTGACATCGACGTAACTGAATTTGGACCAAGTTGATTGATCTTCAGTCAAGCTGTCCTCAATCGCCTCGGAAATCATTCAAATTTTTTCTAGAGAAGTTTTGTGGCACCACTCTTGCTCAAGGAGCCGCGATGGTCAGTGAGATTTGACCAGTGAGATTT
>DATEDU010000090.1:0-12929 GCA_035281525.1 Pyrinomonadaceae bacterium
GGCGAATTCCGGGTGTAGCGTGGGCTCGCCGCCCGTGAACACTAAATGGGTCACGCCCATCACTTCACGCGCTTCATGGATTACTCTTTCAAGAAATTCAGCAGCGAGGAATTCGGCAGGTGAGCGGTACAGAGCGTCATCGTCTCGCAGGCAATAGCTGCAATGCAGATTGCAAATATTTGTGAGTTCGATGGTCAAGCGGCGTGGTCCAAAACTGCCGCCTGGCATCGGATTCATCTCCATCACTACACTCTCGCTTCTCCGAGACACAAGCTTGCCGCCTGCGCAGGATCTTCGAGCAAGTCGCGTCCTGCAAAAAGATTAAACATCGTAGTTTCGCGGGCCAGCGCCGCGAGCATACCCAGATGCTCGCCGGCGGTGGGCTTGTCATATGCAGCCCAGGGACACAAACGCAATAGTTTCGACATTCCTTCAGCGGGCGTCAATGGCTCGACTCGGCTTTCAACTTCATGAGTAACCGTAGTAAAGAAAATCGAGCCCGGTTTGGATCGTTGGATCTGAGCATCTGGAAACAACTCCTGTGGAGTAACCCGCTCTTTCATTGCATTGTTCGATATCGTTTGCGGCACCCGCGAGCGAGACGACGACGTCGTCAATTGCGCTCTGGCAATCGTCTCAGGCGTAAAGGCAAAAAACTTGCGCAACGCGTGAACCTCGATTCCCGACTCACTCTTATTCAGCAAAAGCGTGTCATCGGAAAGGAAGCTCCAGCCGCACAGCGCGAGCTGCAACGTCAAAGTAGACTTTCCACTGCCCGAACCTCCCGCAATCAAAACGGCTTTGTCATGCCGCGGAGGCACGAGCCCTGCACTGTGAAACTCAAATAGTCCACATCGTCGAAGCGCAGCGGAAAAAGCTTGCGAAATGATCTGCGCGAGAACTTTCGAGCCGAGCTCGTATTGCTGTTCTACCCAGATGTCGATCTCACGCTTTAAGCCGGGTCCTATAACGACCCGCGAGCCGTAGAAATCCAGATAAAAAGTATCGTCATCAGTGCGGCAGATACCACCCTGCGGAATATCGAACTGAAAAAGTCCGTGCGGGATTGGCGGTGAGGGTGCGCCGCATTGGATGTTCAATATCACATCGGGCGCACCGTTTCCGTTTTCTGAAGCTGGTTTTAAAAACCAGCCGGCAAAAAGGCTTGCGATGGCCTTGGCCGACCAGGTGTCACGCGCTGCAATTAGAATCCGACGACCGGCTAATGTGTAAACTGCCGTAACCGCCGGTCGTGCAAGCACGTGAAACTCCGTTTGTAATAAAACTGAGGCGTTAGTTGGAGACGCCTCTTTCAGGCGGAAAAAATTTCAAAATCGATAATCTAGTTTACCGGGAAGGCCCGGAGTCTTTGCCATCAGGTTGCTCTTGTCAATTGCAGTTCGGTACGCAACCGCTGGTCGTACCCTGAAAGAACCTGGTGGCCTCGGCTACCGAGATTGGGGCAGATAGTTCGGGCTCGATAAACTTCTTTTTTGCAGTAGTGCTTATTTCCGCTGAAGGCGAGTCTTGATCGTTCACCTCGGCAAGGGTTCCCATCTCTGTTGCATCAGTTGTAGGGGTCAAGTCTGGCAACCTCCTTAACGCGATTGTTCGTATCTTATCTCTGGCAGCGAGACCTAAGCAACAAGAGTGGTCTCTTGCGTCTCTGGTGGTCTAACGAGACGTCTAATTACCCTTTGACCGCCGGCATCAGGACCATCCGGAACGGTCTTCTTTCCGAACGTTGCAAATCAGCACGGACATAGAGGCGCACGTGCGGGGATAATCGCAAGACCGCATCTTCGACTGGCATCTTATCGATGTTCAGGTCTACGACTTCGGTCGAGTCTCCTTGCATCTCAAAAGGAATACCGAGCTCGTTTGCGATTTTGTAAAGCACGACGGATAGTACTTGTTTTTTGGCTTTGACGGTCAGCTCGTTTTGTTCGTAGACAACTTTAAGCGGTTCCTCTTCAGGTTGAGGCTGAGAGGCCGCACCTTCCACTCCCTCCTCGGTGTTACCTTCAATTAGGATTACCTCAGACCTATTTGGAACGATCGCATTTAAAGGTGGCATCGGATCCTCATAGCCGTAAAGGTAAATGCCGATAGGCTGAGGCAGGGCTCCTGGCGAACGGTTAATCTCGTAATCGATATAGACCACCGGGGCCAGGAAGTGCATCGCGGGTTCCACGGTAAGTCCTTTGAAGTCAGCTGTAACTTCACGCGTCTGCACGGATCTGCCGACCATCACGGGAATTTTTAATTTCCGTGACATCTCGCTCGCTATCTTGGAAAGCTGCGCTTTTTCAGATTTGAGAGAGATCGTTATCAGGTCTCGAGTTGAGACTCGCAGGGAATAGTCAGTCGGTTTTTGCTCAGTTGATTTCTGCGTGGCAGGCTTCGGCGTGGGCTCAGCGGGTTTTTGGGCCTGAACGCTCCCAAGGCTCGCCGTTCCAAGCAAACTGCAGCAAAAGAGTACAACTACTCGCACGCGAAGCTTCATAAAGTTCCGTTCAAGACACCTTGACGTCAAACAATTAGAACAATCTTCGTCAGGCAAGATTGACTTTCAGGAGGACTGGCCCGGAAAACCTATCATGCAGAACGGTTTCGCGTCAATGTATGTCTGAACAGATCATCACTCATTAACCTTTAAAACAGCCAGAAAAGCTTCCTGAGGTATCTCCACGCGGCCGACTTTCTTCATCCGCTTCTTCCCCTCTTTCTGCTTCTCGAGCAGTTTCCGTTTGCGCGTGATGTCTCCGCCGTAGCACTTGGCGATCACATTTTTCCCGAGCGCCTTCACCGTTTCGCGAGCTATCACTTTGTTTCCGATCGCCGCTTGAATCGGCACTTCGAACAGTTGACGCGGAATCAACTGCTTCATCTTTTCAGTCAAAGCCCGACCCTTCACCTGGGCCGTGCTGCGATGAAGAATCAGCGAAAGCGCGTCAACCGGTTCGCCGGACACCAAGACGTCGAGCTTTACCAGATCGCTCTCCCAATGCCCGGCAAAGTGGTAATCCAGTGACGCGTAACCGCGGGAAACCGATTTCAACCGGTCGTAAAAATCGAGCACGATCTCATTCAACGGCAATTCGTAAGTAAGCATCACCCGATTGGCAGCGATATATTCAAAGCCCTTCTGCACTCCGCGTTTTTCTTCGAGCAGAGGAAGAATGCCGCCCAGGTATTCATCTGAACTGAGAATGGTGGCTTGAATCACCGGCTCTTCGATTCGAGTGATGCGTCCGGGGTCCGGCATCTTTGCCGGCGAGTCTATCTCGAGTACCTGACCGTCGGTTGTCGTTACGAGATAACGCACACTCGGTGCAGTGGTGATCAAATCCAGGTTGAATTCGCGTTCCAGCCGCTCCTGGACGATTTCCATGTGAAGCAGGCCAAGAAAACCGCAGCGAAAACCGAAGCCCAGTGCGGCTGATGATTCCGGCTCGTAAAAAAACGAAGCGTCATTCAAACGAAGTTTGTCCAGTGCATCGCGCAGCTCTTCATACTGGTTGGTGTCGACCGGATACAGACCCGCGAACACCATCGGCTTGATCTGTTGAAAACCGGGAAATGGTTCCTGAGTCGGCCGGGCAGCCTCAGTGATTGTGTCGCCAATCTGAACGTCTGAAACTTGTTTGATCGAGGCGGTGAGAAAGCCCACCTCACCCACGCTCAACTTATCGATGGGCGTAGGTCGTGGCCGATTTACACCAAGAGTTTCCACCTGATAGTCACGCCCGGCGTTGAAAAAACGAATCTTCATGCCGGGCCGGATCGTGCCGTCAATCACGCGGAACAACACGATGACACCGCGGTACGAGTCGTACCACGAGTCAAAAATCAACGCTTTGAGTGGAGCATTACTATCACCTTGCGGCGGCGGCACGTCGCGGACAATCGCTTCAAGCACCTCATCGACGCCTTCGCCCGTTTTTGCACTCGTGAATACCGCATTGTGCGTTTCGAGCCCAATCAAATGTTCGATCTGTTCTACCGCCTTGTCGGGCTCGGCCCCAGGCAAGTCAATCTTGTTGACTACCGGAATGAGCTCGAGATTGTTGTCGATGGCAAGGTAGGTATTAGCCAGCGTCTGCGCTTCCACTCCCTGCGACGCGTCAACCACCAGGAGGGCGCCTTCACACGCTGAAAGCGATCGCGAGACTTCGTACGAGAAGTCCACGTGACCGGGAGTATCAATCAGATTCAAAACGTACTCGTTCCGGTCCTTCGCGGTGTAATTGAGTCTGACCGCGTGGGACTTGATGGTTATCCCGCGCTCGCGCTCGAGGTCCATGTTGTCGAGCACTTGCTCAGACATCTCCCGACCAGTGACAGCTCCTGTCAGTTCGAGCAGACGGTCTGCCAACGTCGATTTGCCGTGATCGATATGCGCGATGATGGAAAAATTGCGAATGCGTTCTGGAGTCATCGAAACTCTGAATGGCTCCTCAATCGTCAATGTGCGCGTCGACGTAGGCCCTGGCCTTGTCGGGGGTATTGATGGTTTGGATGAACTGAATATTGTTCATGGCCCAGGCGAAGTGGTCGTTGGTAAACTTCTCGTAGTCTTCGGTCATTGAACCATCAGCACGTATGAACCCGAGCTTTCTCATAACCCGCAGTGTTAAATCGCTGTCACCGGTCATGCCGGCAGCTTGAAAAATCCGGTGCTTGTCATCATCTGACATTGAAGAGGAGGGTGAGGTGTCTTCTGAAGTGCTTTCATCGGCGCTTGACGAGTTAGATGATTCGGTGTCAGCTCGGTTAGCGTTTGAATTGTAATTGTAATTGTCGTTGGAAGTCAGATCGACATAGGAGGCGCGGCGTTGATACATCGTGTAACCAATAACGCCGACAACTGCCACTACGATCAAGCCTAAACATCCGGCGCCGCCACACCCTAGCGCAATTTTTTGGTTTCGTGTCATGGGGTCCTCATTTGTAGTTTTTGTCGTTAATGACGAATCGCACGATTACTTTGTCTGCATCCAGGCAATGCACTGGTCGAGATGTTGATTCATGGCGAGAGCGGTATCGTGATGCATGTCCCCGTGTCCTGGCAGCACCCATTCAAATTCGTAATTCAGAAGCTTTTTCATCGAGCGGGTCTGCTCAGTCCACGAAAACCAGGCCACACTGCGAAAGGCGGTCAATGTTCTACGCGCCGGCGACCAAGCCAGATGATCTCCAGTAAAAAGAAATTTGTTCTTGTAGAGGTATACCACGTGTCCTCGAGTGTGACCTGGCGTGGGAATGGCTACTAAGTCGTCATCGAGCCGAACTTCTTCTTCGCCCTGAATAACCTCTTCAATACCGAGCCGGTGGGCGCCGTCATCCCGGTGCATCATTCGTTCGCAGCCAAACTTTTGCGCAAAGCGCTCGTGGTCAGCTACGTCGTCTTTGTGCGTCAGCAGCATGCGCCTGATGCCGCCCATCTTCTCGATGCGATTCACCAGCTGCGTAGCAAATCGAGGAGAGTCAATAAGTACATTCCCGCCTTCGTCATCCGGACGGACAATCAGATAACTCCAGGCGCCGAAACTGGACTCTGAAGTAAAGCCGCAAAAGTAGACGTTATCTGCAATCAGCATTGGAAACGCGTCGATTCCGATGTGCGCATCGTGCTTCTCTGTCGTTCCAATTGAACCGGTAGGACACGCAACCAACGCCATCATCGCCAGGCGCGTTTCATCTTTCGTTTCAGGTTGACGGTAAACGCTGCATTGTTCGCCGTGGTCACGAAAAATTTCCGGTGCAAGCTGACTGCACGTATCGCAGTCTATGCATGTGGCATCAACAAAAAAATCGCCGCTAACGTTTTGCGGCAGTCGCTCGAGAACATTTGCCATGGAACTGAACCTTTCGGTTCATATTGGCCGATGCTCCGCTACAAATCAAACTCGCGCATTAGACGGTGCAAATAGGATCGGCTGATACCGAGTCGTTTGGCAGCGGCCGTTATATTACCGTTTTCTGCTTGCAGAGCTTTCTGAACCATCCGCCGCTTGAGCGCCCTAACTGCCCCCTCGAGCTTAGTCTCGTCCGTTACATCCGCGTCAGGCAAAACTGTCAGCATTTTTTCCGGTAAGAAATCGAGGCCCAGCTTACTGCCGGCAGTCAACACGACGAGTTTTTCTATCACGTTTTCCAACTCACGCACGTTTCCGGGCCATTCATATTCCTGCAAGGCTTCGATCAGAATCGGGTCGAGATCAGGAGTCGGTCGCTGATGCTTATCGGCGGCCTTCGCAGCGAAATGCGCCGCCAGAATCGGCACGTCCTCGGACCGCATACGCAACGACGGCAGCGTAAGCGGAACTACGTTGAGACGATAGTAAAGGTCGCGCCGGAATCGTCCTGACTCGACCTCTTTCTCGAGGTCGCAATTACTCGCAGCGATCAACCTGATGTCCACACTCAATGTTTTTGATCCACCTACGCGTTCAAAGGTCCGCTCCTGCAGGACACGCAGAAGCTTAACCTGCACCGCGAGACTCAAGTCTCCCACCTCATCAAGAAATAACGTGCCTTTATCCGCAAGCTCGAACCGACCTTTGCGCGTGTAGGTAGCTGTAGTAAAAGCACCCTTTTCATGCCCGAAGAGCTCCGACTCGATCAGTGCTTCAGGCAGCGCCGCACAGCTTACAGCTATAAACGGTTGAGAAGCTCTTGAACTCTCTTCATGAATTGCTCGCGCCAGCATCTCTTTCCCAGTTCCGTTTTCACCCGTGATTAGTACTGTGACGCTGGTTCCGGCTACTGCTCGCGCTTGCTGCATTGTTTTTTCCAGCGCTCGACTGGAACCAATCAAATGAGAGAAGCCCGGTGAGCGGAGTTCGTCACGCAGCCGAGCGTTCTCAATCTCCAGCCGCCGCATTCGCGCGGCCTGGTTGACGATGTGAAGAACTTCATCAGCGGCCAGCGGCTTCTCGAAGTAACCGTAGGCGCCTCGCTTCACTGCATCGAGCGCAGCGTGTTTAGAACGCGTGCCGGTAATCACAATTGCCTGGACGGGCGGGCTGGCAGCCCGCGCCGCTTGAACAATAGCGAGACCTTCAGTGATATCAGTTTCGTGAGGAGGCAGGTGAAGATCGCTTACTACGACATCAATCTTTTCGAGCTGCAACAGCTCTACCGCTTCAGCTCGCGATGAAGCTTCCAGTACGCGAAAGTCGGAATTGAGTGCCCAATAGAGTTGGCGCCGAACTGATTCATCATCATCGACCACCAGGATGGTGCCATTAAGCTGTGCCTGTTGGTCCAACATTGTGGCCGCCTGATGAGGCCGATGGTAGCACTACGCGGAAGGTTGTGCCAGCACCTTGGATCGAGTTCGCCGTGATAGAACCGCCATTTGTCTCGACGAATTCTTTACAGGTATAGAGGCCTAGTCCGACTCCTCTCTTTTTAGTTGTGGCAAACGGACGAAAGAGACGCCGCTCGAGGAACTCCTGCGTCATTCCGATGCCGGTGTCACTTACGGTAAAGAAGACTTTGTCGTCGTCGGTTGTTCCAGCTTCAACGGTTAACCGGCCACTCTTTTCCGACATCGCTTCCAACGCATTCAGAAGCAGGTTCTCGATTACTTTGCTCATTCGCTCAGCATCGACTAACGCGTAGAGTGATGGTGGTAGATGAGTTTCAATCTGGTGCTTTTCACGTAGGGGCTCAGCGGTCATGGCTATTGCACGACGTAATAACGGCACGAGGTCGGTTGGTCGTGGTCGCTTGTACTCGCCACTGAGCGTTTCCATCGGACTCGCGAGCCGGTCGACGATGCCTCTGAGGTTCTGTGTTGCCAGGTTGAGCGATTTCATCGCGTCGGCACGAAAAGCGGGATTGTCGAAATGGCGTTCCATGTTACCTACAATCAACGACAGCGCTTCAATCGCGTTCTTCAGATCGTGCGTAAGCATCGCCGACAGTCGAACGAACGATTGGAATTGCTGACCTTCCGCTTCGCGCGCGACCTGCTCGCGCAGCTGTTCTCTAACCAAGTTCATATCTTCAGCCAGCGGTCGCATATCGACACTCGATTGGACTTCGATGCGGTGATCCAGCTTCCCTTCTCGAATCTGGGCAACTCCGTCCGCCAGGCGCTGAATTCCGCGCGCCCTCCGCTGCCAGTAATGTGTTAGAACCAAAGCCAGAGCGACGGCAAAGAGCAATGCTCCGAGCAATGTTATCCATCCTGTTCGCCGTGCGGCGGCGAGAGCGGGTTGAGCGTTCTTCGTTGCGGCGATTGAAACGTTCAGTGCTGGGAAATGCGTGAATGCAACTTCGGTTTCATCACCGACGGCGGAAGTAAAGCTCTGCACGCCTGACTGACGCTTCAGCATTCGCCGAGCGGTGGGCGCAAAGTAGTCCATTGCTTCAGTCACAGGCTGACGCAGGATGGCTCGGTTCGTGTGATAAAGAATCTTTCCTGAATCGTGCATGATAAGAACGTCCCAACCGGCGACTCCGGCTCTCGTTTCCCCCTGGGGTCTTAGCTCCCAGCTTTTGGCAGCTTCCTCAAACAAAGCGTCCAAATTTTGGTCAGCTACCAAGAAGCCTTGTGCTGTCTGCGTGTCGGAAGCCGGAACCGTGGCAGTGAGTCGCGAAGATGTCCCTTCCGCGTGAATAGAAATCGGTGAACGAACCGGCTTCTCTGAAGAAGCAGCACGATCGTCCGGCTTCGGCATTCCCGGCGGAAAGTCTCTGTCATAAAACACGAGCTCGCCGCCGTGCTGGCTCTTCTTTCGTTGCCCCAACAGTAAAGGCCTGCGATCGTTGGAGTACACGACAATGTGAGTTAAGTGAGTTGCGTCGTTTAGCAATGAAGCAAGCTTGATCTTGAGAGCATTTGGGGTGTCATGAGTTTTCAGATCTGAAATTTGAGATCTGAGCTCAGAGTGCCCGTGCAGCTGCGCTGGCGCTCCCTGGAGTGATGCGCCTGACAGGAATTCTCGTACAACAGCGGACCGTGCCAACTCGTCTAGTTCAGTTTCCCGCTCAATAAGGCATTCGCTGAGCTCGGCGTTGACGGCGCCGACTCCAGTCTGCACGTCGCGACGCACCACCAAGCGCGCAGCACGAGTCGCGTGCCAGAAGTTGAGGAACCCGAGCAGAACCAGAGGAGTTCCACAAAGAGCGAGGAATCGCAGGAATAGTTTAGGGCGATTGAGCAAACGCGCGGTCTCCAACCCGCAGATTCCGATATTAACTCAGCCTGTAGCGGTAGTAACAAAATTTTTGGCCAAAATTCTATTCATGCTTGCTTTTTCTCAGTGCTCTCCGTGTCTCCGTGGTGAAATTAAGGTTTGGTTTATTTCACCACTGAGGACACGGAGATCACTGAGAAGAAGTTTAGCTAAACGGGTGAGGGTGAGCGGCCGAACTCGGCCAGGAGTGGAGCTATCGTTTGAACAACCGTCTCGTGAGCTACGCGGTTGCTCGCGATAAGACCGTTTCGGTTCTGTACCACGGGGGAGTTGTAGTGTAAAGGCTGCCCAAATAGATCCGTTAGGCGCCCGCCAGCCTCGCTCAGGATGACCTCCGGCGCACAGGTGTCCCATTGTTTTGTGCGCGGTGAGAGATGAACGTAGAGATCGCACTGCTGCTCGATAATCAGGCCAATCTTAATGCCCACCGAGCCGCGTCTGACTTCTTCTTTAACTTTGAAAGCCTTGACGACTTTGTCCATGCGAGGGCTGCGATGCGACCGGCTGGCAGCGAGTCGCATTGCCGAAAGCTCTCGTCGATTAGAAACACTGGCGCGCTCGGGCGCGAGATTAGGTCGCAGGATCCACGTGCCCTGGCCCCGAACTGCGTGATACAGCAACCCTGTCAGCGGCTGGTACACCACGCCGAGCACGCATTCTCCGTCATGTGCGAGACCGATTTGGACGGCGAAGTCGCCGTTGCCGTCGATAAACCCGTTCGTGCCGTCCAGCGGATCGACCATCCATACTCTTCGTTTGTCGAGACGGTGCGTCGTGTCCAGCGACTCTTCGGCAAGAATGCCATCCTTCGGAAACTCTTTTCGCAGTGCCTTGACGATTAGCTCGTTTGCAGTTTTGTCGGCTTCAGTTACGGGCTCGCGCTCGTCGTACTCGTTCTTCTGTGTGATTTTGAGTGGGCCCTCGTAGAACTCGAGTATGGCTGCGCCCGCTTCTCGCGCCAGCTCCAGCGCGATTCGCAACTCCTGGTCGTAAGAGTGAGATTCAGCCGTTTTCATAACCAACTATCTTTGCGCTATCACTCACTTTCTCCGCGTCTCCGTTTCTCCGTGTCTCCCCATCTCCGTTTCTCCGTGTCTCCCCATCTCCGTTTCTCCGCGTCTCGCCTTCATTATCTCCAGCCCCGCTGCTCGAATTACCTCCAGTGTCTTGTCGATGTCTGCTCGAGTCGTGCGGAAGTTTGTGATGCAGGCTCGCAAAGCAAACTTGCCACGCACTGTCGCGTTCGAGAGATATGCCTCGCCGCCGTGTTGTACTCTGACCATGATTTGCGTGTTTAGTTGATCGAGCTCAGCGTCGACTCGTGTTCGTCCTTCTTCTGTTGCGGAACTTAATTGCAGCCGATAATTCTGCGGCACATAACGAAAACAGCAGATGCTCAACTCAACAGGTGCCACCAGCTCGAAATCGTCGGCCGCTTTTACAGATTCCTCCATGTATTCAGCCAGCGAGTTGTCGTCACTAATGGCCTGCGCAATCCGGTCTTGGCCGTAGTATTTCAACGTAAACCAGATCTTCAACGCTCTAAAACGCCGCGATAGCTCCATTCCATAGTCCCAAAACGCGAAGGATTCATCCGCTCTATCGGCGTTGAGCACTTTTATGTAATCCGCATCCGTAGCTGCGAACGCAGCCAGCGGCGCTTGGGGATCGTGAAACAGCAGACATCCCGCGTCGATTGGAACGTACAACCACTTATGCGCATCCAGTGAAACTGAATCAGCGCGTTCCAAACCATTGAGCAGAGCTCGTTTCCGCTCGTCCAGGGCTGCGGGCGCACCGTAGGCTCCATCCACGTGAAACCATAGCCCAAACTCACGGGCGACATCCGCGACATCACGCATGCGGTCCACCGCTCCAGTGTTGACCGTCCCGGCACTCGCCACGACACAGAACGGTTGCAGCCCGTGACGCAAATCTCTTTCGATCCGTTCGCGCAGTCGCCGGACGTCGAGGCGAAAATCGTTATCACTCTCGACGGTGCGCACTTGCTCGCGCCCAAGCCCAAGAATGTCCGCAGCCTTCGGAATCGACATGTGGACTTGATCTGAGGCGTAAATCGTCATCGGAGCACTAGAGTTCCACAAACCCTTCGCGCGAACGTCGTCATTCGTCTTCGCACGATGCGCGATTTGGATTGCAATCAAGTTAGCCGTCGAACCGCCGCTGGTCAGCAACCCGTGCACGTCTTCGCCGTAACCGATCATTGAGCCAAGCCAACCCACTACGACGTTTTCTATCTCCGTCCCAGCCGGAGCCGAACGCCAGCAACTGGCATTTGCGTTCACCGCTGATGCAAGCAAATCCGCAAAAGCGCCCGCCGGGGTGGCCGGCGAGGCCACATAACCGAAAAATCGTGGATGGCCGTTGTGACGCGAGTTTTCGAGAATCGCGCGACAGTCAGCCATTAGTTCTTCCAATGACCGACCTTCACGTGCGAGCGTCGAGCCAACTTTTGCTGTCGTCTTTCCGGCGGATGTTTCGGGATAAAGTCTAAGATTTGAGATCTCCAAAAAATATTGAGTGACGAGTTTGCTGAACTCCGTCGAGAGTTGCCGTAACTCTTCCTCGGAGATATCGAGAGATGACTGGCGCACAGTGGCGCTTTCCTTTTGTTTACTCATCTGATTTCTGGAGCTTAAAATCAAAAGAAAACTATCACATGCTCTCGCTAAGCTTGAAATGCTTGCCACTCGTTGGTAGCGCGGTTATAGTCCGCTCAAAAATGGCCACCGTTTCCGCAACACTCGACGCGACCGCTCGTTACCGCGACCGTTTCCGCGACAAGGCCGCCGAGAATCACTTTCGAAATGAACAAAACCTCTGGTTGTCGTCGATTGGGATTGGAACTTATCTGGGCGATCCGGACGATGCGACGGACGAGTGCTACACGGAGTCGATCGAGCGCGCGGTCGAGCTCGGCGTGAATGTGATTGACACGGCGTCCAACTATCGCTTTCAGCGAAGTGAGCGATGCATCGGCCAGGCGCTGAAGACCTTGACTGGCCAGCGTGGGTTTGCGCGTGATGAGCTCGTTATCTGCACCAAGAGCGGCTACTTGCCATTCGACGGCGCGCCGCCCCGAAACATGCGCGCGTACGTCGAAGAGACATTTGTGCGGCCAGGCATCGCGAGATTCGAAGACTTCGCGGGCGGCCAGCACTGTATGACGCCTGCGTTCCTGCAAAATCAGATGGAACAGTCACTCCGAAACATGAACCTGGAGTGCATCGACGTTTACTACATTCACAATCCTGAATCACAACTGGGATATGTGCATCTGGAGGAGTTTTATTCCCGGCTGCGCGCTGCGTTTCAGTTTCTCGAGCAGGCGAGAGAGCGGGGCCTGATTAGGATGTATGGCGTTGCTACGTGGAACGGATTTCGTGTCGCACAACACGCGGGCGAATATCATTCGCTCGCGCGCGTGGTTGAGTTGGCGAAAGAAGTCGGCGGAGAGTCGCATGGTTTCCGATTTGTGCAACTGCCTTACAACCTGGGAATGCCTGAGGCATTGACTCTGCCTAACCAGACTACAGACCAGTCGCCGGAACAAGTTTCCGTTTTGGAGGCTGCGACTGTTTTGGGAGTAACTGTGGTTTCGAGTGCGTCCATTTTGCAGGGGCGTGTTGCGCATGGATTACCGGAAGACATACGCGAGCCTTTGGGCTCGCTCGCAACGGACGCTCAGACGGC
>DATEDU010000091.1:0-11926 GCA_035281525.1 Pyrinomonadaceae bacterium
CCGGACGCGCGTACCTACACCGACTCTCACGCGCGCGCCGGCATTCTCCTCACGCAGTGTGACGAACAGCCGGAACGTGCCTTCGTCGACTTCCACGATCGGCACCCACGACGCGCCGTCGGCGTCGACGGTCGCTTCGGAGCCGCCGAGAATCTCGTCGACGAACGAGACAAGCGCCTCACGTTGGACCGGATTGGCGAGTACTCTGGAGAGATGCGCACCCGGATCGGCGAACCACGATTCGACAGGATTGCCATCCGCGTCGACTAGTCCGACTGCGGTCGCGAGACCTGATAGCTCGCCGAGATCAAGGCTCATTAGAGTTACATCCTGACGCTAGTTCTCGGAGTGACAACGCGCCCGGGCCGAAGCCGGTCCAATTCGTGGCGCGCCTGGGTCAAGAGGTTGAGGGCCCCCGGCGTTGCGGTGAGCGCCACTGGTATCAATGATGCGCCGTCGCGGTCCCTGCCAGTGGCCGCGGCCAAGCCACCCATGCTGCCCAGCACCGATTGCCATGCGAGTGCGGTGAGCGCTTCGCCCCAACGACGTATGACGACGCGTGGCCCGCGCGGGTCCGTCGCAGCGGCAAGCAGCCCTGTGGGTCGATCCGGAGTTCCGACCACAAAGTCCACGTCCACAACGCCGCGTTCGTCCGGCAGTTGATCGCAGCTCACAGGAATGGAGACCGTGATCAGGCCGGAGCCCACGCGAACGTCGATGTGCGCGAGATCAACCAACAACGCAGCGGGCCCTTCCTGCCAAAGCACCGAAGAGGGCAGTTGCTTCGGGTCCGACGGCACGCGCGCGCCCGCAGCCTCGAGCACGGATTGCTGCGCCGCGATCGTGATGAGGGTACGAGCTTCGTTTGGTTTGATCTGAATTGATGGTCCTACGGCACCCGGGTTGAGCGGCTCAGTCGGTCGCGGCTCAGGAATCCCCTTGCCTTCAATGGTGACCGTCATGGTCGCGAACCCACTGGGCGGGATATTTATGAACTGCGATTGAGGCTTGAAGACATCAGTGGGTATCACGGTGATCTGATAGTCGCCCTGGGGCGCACGCCGCAATCCGGCGAGCTCGATCTCGCGCGATGCGTCCAAGCCCCGAAGCTTTTCACGATCACTGAGTGTGCGGTGTTTGTATTCAACGTCTACCGTGCCGCCACGAAAATTCCCTTTCGTATCAAGCACGCGGATCTTGAGGGTGATGTCTTGATTGTCTGCCATGAGGTTCCTTCACCCCGTTCTTTCGATGAACGTGAGTACAGGCACACGGAGGAGGACTCTCCAATATGTAAATGCGGCGAGGAGCCTCTCACTAGCGAGGTTTGCGACGGACGGAGGGTAGACACTTCTTGAGTAATAGTCAACAAAATTCCCGCTACAGGTATTCCCGAAACTGCTCGAATACCGAACTGAAGACAAATCCGTCACTTCACGTTATGACCTACAGAATTTCATTTAATGAGCGAATCGTCCGCGTAAGGTATTAACTCACTTCACGGTAGCGGATGTAAGGCATGCAGCTTCAAACTGTGGAAATACTAACCTGCTCCAACTCTGCAATCAGAATGTCTCGGAGTTCATTAAACTTTTTCCAGGTCTCGAGGTTCAATGCCTCGAGTTCCTGATAGTTCTTCGTGAACTCCTGATCATTGCCGGACTCGATTTTGTTTAAAAGATCATAGACCCTAAAGCCACTTTCCCACTTAGAGTCGTATCGTTGATGCCAGGAATGCCACCAGAGAAGCGCTCGATTAAGCCATTTGTGCCAGACTCTACTGTGGCGGTTGTAAGCCCAAATTCCGCTTCGCCACAACCAATAGAACTTCTCCTCTGTGCTTTTATCTCCTGCTCCGATCTGCCTTAACAAATCGTATTCGATGTTTTCCAGTGGCTTTCCATTCTTCGGAGCGGCGATAAGCCTGGTGCGAAGGTGCGATTTTTTCTCATCTATATCAAACAGCTTTCGTGTGGGTAGACCTATTCCCTCTTGCAAACGAGTGATATTGGAGCGCTGGCTGCTGAGTAAATCCAAGGCATAGTCTGCGAGACGTCCAGAACGACTACCACCCGCAACTGCGAGAAACCAATCAGCGCGCACTGAGAAATGTCCGGGAAGCCGAATCGGAACCCAATTATATTCGAGCTGTTCAGGACGCAGAGAATCTATGAACTGACTTGCTGTCTTGTACCAATGGCGCGCAGACACCGCTTGTGAGTTCACATCTCTGGATTTAAATTCGAAATTGAGATGGCTCGAACTGTCAATCAATTCCTGAAAGTTGATGGCCTCAGTCAGCAACAACCAAACCTTGTACAGTTCCAGAGAAAATGATTGGATTTCCCCTGTCCGCTGGCGATCCTCAAGGATGTCTGTCAAGCTCTGCCCATTCTCTCTCTCCAGACCGCCCAATAAAGTTACCGGATTCCTCTCTTCCACATGCCATCGTCGCTTGCCGACCGCTTCCAACATTCTGATTCTATTCTCAAAACGTTCGCGCGTTTCTCGCGTCGTACTTCTTTCCTTGTATCTTTCTAAAGAGTCATACGATTCGGATAGCCACATCTCCAGAATCAAGCAAGAGAACGATTCTGGAATCAGCATCGTAAAGTCGAAAGCTGTAGCCGGCGCGGATGTTCGATACGACTGAAATTCGGCCACAATCTTGCTTGCCCCCAGAAAATCACGCCAGCGAACACCTTTCTTCGGTGTTGAGTTCTCTGGCTTCTCTGTCAGGTCTTCATCAGCCCGGTATGAATTTTCCCAAATGTCTCGAACCTTAATCTCATTGTCGTTCGAATCTTTCACACCTATTCCTAATCCAAATGCTTGTTCCCAGGCGTAATAGTTACAGAGAAGAAACCCAAAGTCCCAGGTATAGGGAACGCGATCAATCGACAGTTGTTCTTTCTCTCTGGCCTCCGTCAAATCATAACCACACTTTTCATCAAAGAAATCCCTTCTTCTCACGAGCGGAGGCTTTGGCTTTGTTTTAGGTTTGTTATTTTCGGATTTGGAACGCTCTTTTTTAGATGGTGATGGTTGAAAGACCCAAAAGGGATCAACTGCGGGTTCGCTACTGTACTTGTCTCGCTCTAATGTCGCCGTTACAGAATTTAGATAATCCCATTGTCGCCTAAAGCTTCCGGCTCGGCGCTGCCGGGGCCGTCGGAGCCACCAGAACTCATTCACTTGGAGGATCGTCGTATGATCAAGTCTGGTACCGCGTTGCAAGTGACAAGCGTCGCGCAACGCATCGTACTCATGAGCTGCCGCTTTAACGATTACCCGCGGTTCATCGATCGTCTTTGCTACTGGCGTGAATATCTCTCGTAAAAATTTCTCTTCCGTGGCGATGTATTTATCAACATTAGGTGTGTCAGCGTACAAACGAATCTCCAAAGGAACCGGCCTCGCCTGGCCCTTTTCCAGTCCCATGTAAAGCTCGAAATGGGGGTCAACACTGAGCGCCAGGTCTTTTTTGCTCCCGTCTTTGGTCTCCCAACGTAGTTCCCGAATCAGCCCGCGGTATTCATAGGAGATTGGAGGGATAGGACTAATTGCCACGCGATTCTCACCGTAAAAAGGCAACCGCCAAATATAGATTCGGGTATCAACCAACTCGCGAACAGAACTCTCGAAACGTTCGCTAATGGAGAGTTCCGGACTACCCGAGGCTTGTGTGTCGACGATTAACGAAGTAACCCCTTCCCTGCCCAACATGAATAGAAGGGCCGGCAGCATTAAAGGGTCGTCACGCATTTCCGGATAAGCATTTCGCAAACTGTTTAAGTCGTCGATTACGACTCTAATACGCCACGAATTCTGAAAGCATATTTTTGTTTCAGGCAAAGGTCTGCCATCGCGTTCAAATCCAAACATTAATCTTTGGGCCTTTTCGATGTTGCGCTGCAAGATATTCATCAAAACTGGGGCAGGAAGATCGTGAATCTCGAACCGGCGGCAAATGGTATGTTCCTCTATATAGTTCCGCAGCTCGTTTTGAAAAGCTTTATTGATTAAGAATCCCCTGAATTTTTTTGTTCCGCGCCTGTAAGAACCGGAGTTTTTAAATTCTTCGTGAGATAGCTTACGGTCAACATAAGTCCTGAAATCGTTCGCGAACGACTCAACCCAATTCGTCACTTGCTGCACAAAGTGATCGTCTGATTCGTCTGATTCGTCGTATTTTTCCTTTTGGTAATCAGCAACTGCCTTAAGACGTTCACCTCTCTCCAAAAGTGAGCGTTCATCCCTCAACCATTTATAGAATTCGTCGACCAATCCCTCATGGTTTAAGTCCTGGGTGGTAAAGAGAATCGTGACGGGATGATACCGGTTTGCGTCTTTAATGTTTTGGCGCAGTTTATCGATGAGAGATTTCAATTGCTGGTTTATTTCTTCCGCCACCTTTTGCGCCGGTTTCTCGGCTCGCGCCACCCTTGGTATCTCTTCATCCATTTTCTCTTGTAATGCTATTGCAGCAGGCGTCGCCGCTATCTTTCGTACCTGCTCGCTAACTTCTTCAGCACAGGAATAAAAGGCTCGACTGAGAAAGGCTTTTCCTAATTGACCCTTTTGTGTTAAGGAGTCTCCAATTAGCGCTGTAGATGAACCGCAAGGCAGCCCTCTTGTATCGTATCCATTCCGGTCCCTTTCAGCCTCTGCACCGCTGCCGCCTAACATGTTGTCAAGATATGGAATGCCAAAAGCCGCAAACTTGCCATCGGTCGAGACTTCTCTCGGATTGTGACGATCAAGCATTATTTCCCGGTTGATGTAATTGAGTGATGGAAAGACGTGCACGTAGCTCTGATGGCTTTTAGGTGAATTGCCTTTCTGCACTTCCGGATCATCAGCATTAGACTGGCGACCGGTTGTCGATCCCTTTCCATCTCGAATAACAAATGCGTGCTGACCGCGTACATGAAACTGCCCGCGATTCTTTTCAATCTCAATGGTTCGCCGCAGATATCTTCCGGTACCTACATTTCGCAGGCGAATCACAACGTCGGTGACAAACTCCTCAGGGAAACGCTGGTCGCGCGCCTCCTCCACCACCAGGAGCAAGTGACTGTTTCCCGCTACTAATCGCATGACTTGAGCGATGCGTGATCGCCGCGAGGACTCTTCACCAAAGGCATTGAGGTCTCCGACCAGGGTTTCGAAGCCTTCCACCGCATCTACAACGACCAAGTGTCGCGGTTGATCTTCGCCAGGATCTTCGATTAGCGACAGCAGCCGATGTATGAAGCCCCAATCATCGCCCGCTGTACGAGAGGCGAGATCCACAAAACAAACTTCGGCGGTAATGGCATCTGGAGAGACTTTACAATCCGGACGGACCAAATAATTAACGATGCTCTTGTCAGATTCGGCGCTCTCGGTAGGAAGATATTGCTTTAGTTTGATCCTTATTGGCTTGGGCGATTGCGATTTGATTCCTTCTTTGATCTCTATCAAAGGTTCCTTTCGATTAAAAGGACTGTCCAGTGCAAAGTCCTCCCATCCCTTCAGCGCCATTTTGTAACTCAGATCCGACGAGATATAGAGCACTCTGGGAAATGGATGTTTATTATTCGGAGTCTGGGTGATCTCACTAATGCAATCGGCAAGATAGTGAGAAGCAAGATGAAGAGAGAATACGGATTTACCCATGCCGTCCGGACCCGTCAAGCAAATGCTGGAGGTAAATGGCTCTGGCCTTACCGAGCTTTCATCTTCTGAGTTCGAGCGCGGTCTGGCTAAATCGATTCCGTGTCTTTCTATGCCGCCAATTTTTGTCGTACCGAATAACTTATCGAGAGATTGAATCCCAAAACGTAAGACTCCAGGCGGTGACATATCAAACTCCTTGCAGGTCCCATTCGGTAGCTTTTTGGAAAACCCGCAGTTTCAGATCTTCATAAGTTGGTTTGAAGATTTCCGTGAGATCATTTTGAGCACTGTCGACAAGGCATCCCATCAACCATCTGCGTCCCAGACAACTCGGTTGTCCATTGCTTTTGTCATCACTGGAACGGTGCGGGAGCAACGAAGCCAGGCCGTCAGAAGTAAGTCCCGCAACTCCACGCTCAGTTCTGCGCCATAGAGCCGGAAACAACACTTCAGCAGTCTTGCCCGCGTCATTGATTGGAACATTGGTCATTCTGAGATGGGCCAATCCAAACAGCTTGCTTCCTATTTCGCTTCGGTCAGCAGGTGTTTTTACTCTTCGGGCTTCGAAAATCTTGTGCATCGCTTCCACGAGCGAATTTGCATGTGCGGTAGTAACAATCAGGTGCCCGGTAGCCGCGAAATCGAGTAGCAATTCCCATTCTTTCTTGTCACGAGTTTCACCTACGAAAAATGCGGCTGGCGTTTGACGCAGCGCATCTGTCAAAGCATCCCTTAACAGAGCAACGTCCTTTCCTTTTTGCCGCGGCGTATAATCGATGACGGAAAACGGTTCCGATCGTTGGACCGCGAACCAGGGATCTAACTTCTGCGACCTTTCATTCGCATAGAATCTTTCAACCGGATCCTCGAAGGTGACCAGATGAGGCTTGCGTGTTCCGTTCTTTGTGGTTAGATACCGATAGATTAAGGCGCGAGCAATTTCGCTTTTTGCGGATTTGGTTGAACCGGTAATGACGAGAAGGCCATGAGCGTGTTGCGTTGAATCCGTTCTTTCAAATACTTCTTTGTAGATAACATCACAATATTCGTAGAGGCTGAAAAGATATTTCCTTCGATCTGTTACTTTCTCAGCGGCGTAGCCTTCTCTCGCTGTATATCTTCTAAAGGTGATGCTCAGATATTTTCCAACATACGAAAAACATATTAGCCCCCTGCCAATCTGAGTTTCTTTGATCAGATCGCTGCAAGCACGCTGAAGGAAATCACGGTTACGCCACTGCTTTTTTATTTCTCCATCGGGAAGCGCTTTTATGAGCGCGTCTTCCCTTGCCGGCAACTTTTCGTCGATCCACGGTCTAGACTCGAGACTACTATCGTCGAGCGCGTCAGTTAGCACCTCGGCGAGAGCTTTCAGGAGAATCTTTTGATGTTCCTTTTTGAAATCCCCGCTTTTTAGAGCCGCTAGAGATTCGGTTAGTTCGGAATCGTTCTTAGCTTTTGCCTCAAGCTTTTCGCGTAGATAAGAGTAGCAAGTATCACCAGTTGAATCTCTTAGCTTTGTCCAGAAGCTATCATCAACCGGCTCAAGGTTATCTTTCGTCAACCGTCGACTCTTAACGACAACTTCTTCAGAGAAAGTGAATGTCTTATTGCCGGCAATTTTGGCCTTCGGCGATTTGATTTGGTTTAGTCCATTTTGTAACAGAGTTTGGACTACCGTCTTTTTTTCGTCGATTTGCAGGTAGAAGGTGAAGTCTTCCGAATCTTCATCAACGTAGAAAACAAGTTTCTCAGAATTGCTTGAATTGTTTTGTTCAGACATAGGTGTGCTCCAGGACCTCCCTTGACACCGGGTTAAAAGAACGTGCGGTTGAGGATAAGGCTGGACAGCAGGGATGCGACGATCGCAGGCTCTTGTGAGACCAGCCTGTTAAAGCGTTCCGGGTTCCACTTCTGAGATTTTCGAGTTAGCGGGAACTCGAGACGCTATCAGCGAGGTGCGCGCATCATATGAGACTACCGCAGTAGAGTCAATGTAGTTTTCGGAGCTTGAGTCACAGCAAATTCTGATTTAATGCCGGAATCGTCCGCGTAAGTTATTGATTCCGTTGACAGGCCAATTTCACTTGATGACCGAACTCACAGGAACAAAACGACTTGATTGAACATGATCTATGGTTCTATACGGAAGAGCGTAAGGGTCAGGTAGTTTCATGAGGCATTTGAACACGCTAATCATGACAGGAAGGAGCATATGATGAAGGTCGGAACATTCAACATTTACTGGTTCGGCGACAGCGAAAGGTTCAAGCATTCGCCCGAGGACGACTTGCGGCTCGCGTCGCTGATCCGATCGATGAACGTCGACGTGATCGGCTTCATCGAGATCGTCGACGTGCCACGTTTCGAAGCATTGCTCGCCAACGTTGGGCCCACGTGGACTTTCCGAGATGCCGCGAACGACACGCTGACTAGCACACCGGGCTCGCAGCACCTCGTGCTCGCGTGGAACACCGACACTGTAGAACTCGTCCGCTGGATGCGAATCAATTCCGGCGATCGCAGTCCGATCGTCGCACGCTTGAAGGAACGCGCCACGGCCAAGGAGGTGCTTGCGATCCTCGTGCACCCCAAGAGCACCCGCTTCACTGATCCGATTGGCATTGAGAAACGCACAAAGACGTTTAAGGCCGTCGTCAGCTTTCTGGCCGATCCGCCGCCGGAGTTCCGCAACCTGCCCGCGTTTGTGTTCGGCGATTTCAACTCGCTCGCCGGCTCGCCGGAGCAGGTCCCGCTCGTCGCGCAGCAGGACTGGCGCCTGCTCGCGCCGGGGATCGTACCCGCAGACGCCGATGTGTGGACGACGAACCTGGACAAGGAGGTGATCGATCACTTTGTGATTTCACCGGCGATCACCGTGACTGACGGACCCACGATCATCGCGTACGACCAGGACCCCGCGATCGACGACCCGCCCGGCCCGGGCGACCCGACGGGCTTAGTGATGAAGCGGCTCAGCGATCACCGACCCGTTTGGGTGACGTTCGCGCTCTGATTGCGGATCTCAGGCCAGGCGGGTGGAGGCGAAACTGATCCAACTAGCAGCTGGTCGCTAATTCTATTGGCTCATCGACGACCAGTCGCGTCGTAGTGCTATCAACGGATCGACTTTGGTAGCGCGGCGTGCCGGGACGTAGCACGCGGCTAGGCTGACACGGTTAATCCACCATCATCCAAAGCCTCTCCTTTTGGAAATTTCTGGGGAGTTGATTGTCCGAACGATCCGGCAAATGCCCATTGGTTTATGGGCTCGAATCTAATGCCGACACTCGTTGGCGGAACTATAGCGCTAGGAGTCTTGATCGACGATACCAAAGCGCTTGCTGACACGTAAAACCGCAAGTCGGAATCGTCTTCAAAGTCTATTTGCCGCGCGTTGACGCCGCTGAAGTTGGCAGTGAAAAGCTAACCAATTCGTAATACCAATCCGCCAGCCCAGCCTCACTCGTAAATCACTCCAGATACAGTCGAAGAGTTTTGAATTCAACGAACGGCGCGCTAATGCGAGCGAAGGGATTCGTGTATGAAGGTAGCGATTCTATTAATTCTGAGTTTATTTATCGTTCTTGGCGCGACGGTCGCGAAAAAGGGAAGTTGGTTTGGCGGCGAAAACGCTGTCACCAAACTTCAACCGGAATCGTGCCGTTTGGTTTTGGCGCCGCTGCCCGTCGATAAACCGATCGATCGAGAGATCGCGCAACAACAAGCCAGGATCCTCAGTAGCTCATCATCCGCGACCGCGTTAGAGCAACTCGGATGGGCCTTCATTAAGAAAGCACGAGTTTCATTCGATGCCGGATTTTACAAGTTGGCGGAACAATGCGCCGCCTGCGCGGAAACACGCGGCTCAAAAGGACCGGAGACGCTGCTGTTGCGCGCGCATGCATTGCAAAGTCTGCACCATTTCGCCGACGCCGAAACAGCCGCACGCGAACTCCTCAGCCTGCGTCAACGACCTTTCGACTACGGCGTGCTCGGCGACATTCTGATCGATCAGGGCAAAGTTCGTGAAGGCGCTGCGGCTTATCAAAAGATGGTCGACCTGCGACCGGATTTGCATTCGTACGCGCGAGCCGCGCACGTGCGCTGGTTGACCGGCGATCTCAAAGGCGCGATCGATTTAATAAACCTGGCGATGAAAGCGAGTAGCCCGAATGATCCCGAAGCGGGAGCGTGGGTGTTTACACGATTCGCGCTCTATCAACTCCAACGCGGCGCGACGAAACAAGCACTGGAAGCGTGCGATGCGGCATTGGCGCTGCAAAGCGACTATGCACCAGCAATGCTCGCTCGCGGCCGCACGTTGTTGGCTGTCAATCGCTCGGCCGACGCTCTGATTGAGTTTCAGCGAGCCGTAAAACTCAATCCGCTACCGGAATATCAATGGGCGCTCGCAGACGCTCTCACCGTTAGTGGACAGCGAGATCAAGCGGCCCGGATCGAATCACAGATCACCAACGGTTTCACGGAAGATCCAAGAACGCTCTCGCTCTTCCTCGCTACTCGAAAGCAGGACGTCGAGCGTGCAATCCGGTTGGCGCAAGACGAATTACAAAACCGGGGAGATGTCTTTACTCATGACGCACTGGCGTGGGCCCTCGCCGCGGCCGGACGTTCTACCGAAGCGCAACAGCACATGAACAAAGCGTTGTCGGAACGTACGGCCGATCCACGTCTTTATCTTCACGCTGGAGTCATTGCGGCACTCAACGACGACCGCGACCAAGCAAAACGATGGCTGGACCAGGCTGCGGCAACGCAGCAAATGTTGTTGCCCAGTGAGCGAACGCAGCTTGGTGTTTGGCGCGCAAGAGTTAGTCGCAAGAACCTTCGAATCTCACAACCTTGAGAACTGCAAGAAATAAAACGCATTTAAGGAAGGAAACTGAACATGCCTACATTCTTTGACAGGCTGAAACAAGTAGTAGCAACTCTGCTGCTGACCGCGATAAGTGCCGCGATGCTGCCGGCAACTGTGCTCGCTTCGAGTCACATGGACGCGCCGCTGATCACACTCGATCCGTCGGCCAACACCACGGACGTTTACGCATTCGTAGATCAGGACGGCGATCAGAAGTCGTTGGTTTTGGCGCTCGGCGTGTATCCGCACCAGGAGCCGGGAATTGGACCAAACAAATACAACTTCGACGACAACGTTCTCTACGAGATTCACGTCGCACTTGGTTCGGACGTGGCTGCCGGAAGAGCGACCTTGAGTTACCAGTTTCGCTTCGCCACTAACTTCAAGAACCAAAACACGATTCTTCAGTCGTACCTGGGTGTCGTGCAACACGTCGGCGACGCGAACCAAAACCTGACGCAAACTTACACCGTTACAAAGGTGGACCATCGCACAAATCGGGAAACACTGCTCGGCACTGGCGTGGTCCCACCCAACAACCAGGGGAATGCGACACCTTTCTACAATCAGGGAGACAATGGCGAGAACCCGGCGCGCCCCGGCGTAGCGACGGAGGCCCAACTCGATCGATATACCCGCGAAGCAATAGCTGAGCTGTCAAACGGTTATGTTGCCTTTGCCGGTCAGCGTGACGACGGCTTCTACGCGGATATCCAGTCCATCTTTGATCTGCTCAAGTTGCGCAATCCGGGCAAGGACTCGCAAGGTGGCTTCAACCTCCATTTGATGGCGTTAGAAGTTCCGGTAGCGGAACTCGGCGGTGACCAGCAACTGGCAGGTGTTTACGCAACTACGAGCCGGCGAACAGTGCGCGTGCTCGACGATAAACAGGCTCCTAAAAACAATGGACCATTCGTCCAGGTTGCGCGCCAGGGAAATCCGCTTTTCAACGAAGGACTCGTGGCGATTGCGGATAAAGATCTGTACAGCCGCACGAGTCCCAGCAGCGACAGTCAACTATTCAGAAAATATGCGGAAACGCCAGAGCTGGCTCGCTTGATAAACATCCTCGTCTTCAACGCGCAGGTTGCTCCGGAGACGAATCGTACCGACATCGCGGGCATCTACATTCCCGATCTGATCAAGGTCGATTTATCGACCAACAAAGCTCGCTTTGCGGGAGCTGGCGCAGGTGATCCAACCAACCCCGACGACGCCGGGTTTTCGCGTCTGAGCATATTTGGCGGCGACGTGCTGAAGAGCAACATTCAGGATCCGTTCAAGAACGGCGGATTCATTCCGGGCGGATGGCCCAATGGCCGGCGTTTTGGCGATGACGTGGTTGACATTGCCGTCACGGCTCTGATCAGCGACCTCCGCGAT
>DATEDU010000092.1:0-3888 GCA_035281525.1 Pyrinomonadaceae bacterium
GCCGACATACAGCGCAATCGCATTCAAGCCGAAAACTTCGAATGGCTTGGCCCATCGCCGGTAGCCCTTGATGTCGATGATCCAGTAACAGAGTGCGAGGAACTGCAAGGCGAGTCCACCAGTGAAGAGTACATATGAACTCGTCCACAGCGCTTTGTTAATCGGGAAAAATGAATTCAGTGCCCACCCAACGGCGACGCATACAGCGCCCACAACAAACATCCCGGCCACTTTTTCATACGCAGTTTTTCGCGAGCGCAACCAATGACCGGTCAATACTCCCATTAGGGTAGTTGCAATGGCGGGAATCGTGCTCAGCAGTCCCTCCGGATCGTAAACCTTCGCTTGAGCCCAGACGTGTTTGCCAAAAACTATCCTATCGATGTAAGAGGCGAGACTCCCTTCCTTGCTTAGATCGCCCGCAGCATAACCGGGCGCGGGGATAAGCGTCATCATCAGCCAATAAATGATCAGAAGGGCTATGGTGATGATTACTTGCGTGTACCACTCTGTATTAAGAAAGATAATTGACGCGAAGAAATAGCAGACGGCGATGCGTTGCAGGACGCCGGGGATACGCAGCTCCGAGAAATTGAAATATGGAAAAGCATTTAAGAAGAGACCGATGCCGAAGATAATCAAGGTACGCTTGATGACTTTTATATAGAGATCGCGTTTGCTGCCTCCAGTTTCCACGCGTCTTCCGAAGGCGAGAGTAATCGCTAGGCCGACGATAAAGAGGAAGAACGGGAAGACGAGATCGGTGGGGGTCCAGCCGTGCCAGGCTGCGTGCCCGAGTGGCCAGTAGATGCTGCTCCACGTGCCCGGATTGTTTACGAGCACCATGCCGGCGATGGTGATTCCGCGAAACACATCGAGCGATACCAACCGATCGGCCGGCGCTGAGCTATTAGTTTTCGCCATTCGTGGTTTTTAGAATACCGTTTTCCTATTGTAGGGAACTTGAAGTTCTGGAACGCTCTTTTACCGGAAACAGATTTAACAGGCAAGCATAAAAACGAGCGCCGAAGGCGCATGAGAAGGTAGCCAGGGGCAAGCGCGCAGCGCGCCGCCCCTGGGCCATCAACACCAAAAGCACCCGCCCTGAAAGGGCGAGAGACAATCATCGTCAGCTCTAAACCAAACCCTCATGGAGGTACCTCATGCCCTCTACTCATCTCAGTCTTCACTATCATCTTGTTTTCAGCACCAAGAACCGCATGCCTCTAATTAAAAAGGATTGGCGCGACAGGCTTCATTCCTATATGGGTGGAATCGTTAAGGGATTTAACGGTGTTCCGCTTGCCATCGGAGGCATTGAAGATCACGTACATTTGCTCATAGGTCTGCGAGCAACCCATCGATTGGACTACGTGCTGCGCGACATTAAGGGTGATTCGTCATCATGGGTTCATAATGTAATAGAGAAAAAACAGTTTGAATGGCAATCAGGATATCTCGGCTTAACTGTGAGCCCGTCGCAAATAGATCGAGTTAAGAGATACGTGCTGAATCAGGAGAGGCACCATCGGCGAAAATCGTTTCAGGAAGAATATCTAGAACTGTTGAAACTGAGCGCGATCGAATACGATGAGCGCTATGTTTGGTAGCGTCTTCTATCGCCCTTTCAGGGCGGGATTTTTTTGGTTGATGGGTCCAGGGGCAGCGCGCTAACGCGCTTGCCCCTGGCTACCTTCTCTTGCGCCTTCGGCGCACGCGCGCTGCGCGTTTCACCCTGGCTACCTTCTCTTGCGCCTTCGGCGCACGCACGCTGCGCGTTTCCCCTGGCTATGGTTCTCAACCCGACTTCAGCGCACGCCCGCTGCTGCGGTTGCCCCTGGCTACTTTCTGTTGCCTTCGGCGCGCAGCCCGCCGGCGCGCTGGCGTCGCATCCTTTTGGTTGCGACTGAAAGACTAGCGTTCGAGTCGTCGAACCAGTAATATTCGACGACGTCAACTCAAGTCTCGGTTAAAGAGGCTCAAGTCTAGATCCGTATTCGATCCGCATTCGGAGGAAATATGTCGCGACTATACCTCTACAGAAAATTCGTGCTCGGAATCAGAAAACGGTTTGCCGGCATCCCTCGACCGCCGTCTGATCGAGCGCGGTGGATTCTCATTTCAGTCACTTTACTTCTGCTTACGGTCACTCCTCTTAAAGCTCAGGATGACATCACGAAGAAGCTTGAGGGGTTCGACGCGTTCATGGAGAAGACCCTCAAAGACTGGAATGCGCCCGGCATAGGCGTTGGCATCGTCGTCAATGACAAACTCGTGTTTGTCAAAGGCTATGGGTATCGCGACTACGAAAAGAAACTCCCCATCACGGCGCAGACAATGTTTCCCATCGCGTCGAACA
This sequence comes from Pyrinomonadaceae bacterium, assembly GCA_035281525.1. GTDB lineage: Bacteria > Acidobacteriota > Blastocatellia > Pyrinomonadales > Pyrinomonadaceae > PSRF01. Next base: position 2,360 of record DATEDU010000092.1, read on the forward strand.
CCAAACTGTTTACCGCAGTTGCTGCGGGATTATTGGTAGAAGAAGGAAAGCTCACTTGGGATCGGCCAATCCGCGAGTCAGTGCACTCGATCGAGTTCTACGACAACAACCTCAACAACTCAGTCACTGTCCGGGACATGCTGGCGCACCGCACCGGAATTACGAGACACGACTCCATCTGGTACAAGTCTGATTACAACAGCAAAGAATTGTTTGAGCGTTTGAAGTACCTGGAGCCCAAAACTTCGCCGCGACAGATTTACCTTTACAACAACATGATGTACGCCGGCGTGGGATATGCGATCGAGTTAAAGTCAGGAAAGACGTGGGAAGAGTTCGTGCGTGAAAAGATCCTACAACCACTCGACATGAAGAGTACGGGCTTTTCGATTGCGCACATGCTTAAGCAACCAGATTACGGGGTGCCGTTCACCGAGAAGCGCGACTCGATGGAGATCTACCGGATTCCCTATTATGAAGAGACTGGAGGCGTTGGGCCCGCAGGATCGATCGTTTCGAACATTGAGGACTTGTCTCATTGGCTTATCGCGCTGATGAACAACGGCAAATACAACGGCAAGCAGGTTTTGCCGGCGAAGGTGCTGCAAGCTACTCTCGAACCCGCAATTGCGCTACCAAACACAGCCGGTGAGACTCGCGGCTGGTGGGAAATCATTAATCGCTCTTACGGAATGGGCAGAGGCATGGCCTCCTACCGCGGCCGTCTCATTACCAATCACGGCGGCGACTTGCCAGGGTTTCATTCTCAAATCGCGTATCTGCCAAATGAACGCATTGGTGTTATCACATTCGTTATCGGCAATCATGTTGCTCCGCTTTACAACCCAATTACCTACAACGTCTTCGAGCGCCTGCTTGGGATGGACCAAGTAGCGTGGACCGACCGCCTGCTCCAGATCAGATTGAAGAACAAGAAAGCAGGCACGGAAGCGCGCAGCAAAGCCGGCTATGGACGCGTCGCGAACACGAATCCGTCTCATCCTCTTTCAGATTACGTGGGTGAGTACGAACATCCAGCTTACGGCCTTTTGAAAATAGGATTAAAGGACAATCAACTTCAGTTCGACTTTCATAAAGTTCGTTTCCCGATGACGCACTTTCATTACGATCGCTTCGATACGCCGGACGATGAACAGGACGGCAAATGGTCAGTCAACTTTCTGACGAATCCACAGGGTGATGTTGACAAGGCAACGATGTCGCTGGACGAGGCGGAAGCTACGTTCAAACGTAGGCCTCCCACGGTGAGTGATGAAATGGCCCAAAAACTTGCCGGCACTTATGAGACTCCAAGCGGTGCCAAGTTTCAGGTAGTGATGAAACCGGGCGCAGGCCTCAATATAGTCAACCCAGGACAGCCTGAGCAGAAGTTGATTCCATATAAGCCACTGAAGTTTCGAATCGAGGAGTTCGCCGATGTGGTGATCGAGTTTGTCGAAGAGAATGGCCAGATTACCGCAATCAAGACGATCGATCCATCGGGCGAGTATGTCGCTAAGCGAAAGTGA
>DATEDU010000093.1:0-2893 GCA_035281525.1 Pyrinomonadaceae bacterium
GGAGCGGCCACTGAAACGGAACTCAAAGAGAAGAAGGCACGTGTTGAGGATGCTATGCACGCGACCCGCGCGGCGGTTGAAGAAGGCATCGTGCCGGGTGGCGGTGTGGTTCTGATACGAGCCGCGAAGGCGCTCAACAAATTCAAACTCTTCGAGACGGACGAGGACGGCGAAGCGATCGGCGATGAAGATGAACAAATCGGCGTAAATATCGTCAAGCGTGCGCTGGAAGAGCCCTTACGTCAGATCGTCGTTAACGCTGGCAAAGAAGGCGCGGTGATCGTCGAGAGAGTTCGCTCCGAAAAGAACCCAAACATTGGCTACAACGTCGTGACGGAGGAGTTTGAAGACCTCGTTACCGCAGGCGTCATTGATCCCGCCAAGGTAACGCGCAGCGCTCTGCAAAACGCCGCATCAATCGCTGGTTTGATGCTGACAACCGAAGCACTGATTTCTGAGATTCAGGAAGATGACAAGCTTGGCGCACTGTCCGGCGGCACGGGCATATAGTAGCCTTCGCCACTGTGCAGAAACTGCAATAATAGAGCCCAACAATTGATGACGCCATTAAGAAGGCACAGCCATGATGAACCGCATGCGGTCTATTTTGAACCTCGCAATAGTCGCTACATTTGCAATGCCAGGGCTCGCGCCGGACGCCAACCCAACACCTCAACGCATCTATACTCACAACCGAAAGATCGAGACGAGTTACGATCAGGTTAAAGAGATCACGACTGTGCGGCTTAATCCAATGCAAGTTTATGGTGAGCCTCTCGCTTCATCAAACTACATCGGCGCTGATGAAGCGAGATTCAACGCATCGTTTACATACCCCGGACGAACATTGAGAACCGAACCCAAAAGCGTACGCTTTTCCCTCATCTCCACGTCCCAAGACTGGAAGTACTCAGACTTTCGCAAACTTACTGCTTTAGTCGATGGGAAACGTCTGGATTTAGGTCCGTTGGACCACATACCTTCATTCACGGTAAATGCACCTGTGAATGCGAATTTAGACGATTATATTAGTCAAGGGATCGCCATCTCCGTCACCTATAAGACGTTCCTGCGGATTGCGAATGGGAAGAAAGTCCAGATAAGGATGGGCCCGAGGGAATTCGAGCTGGAGAAAAACCATCTTGAAGCCCTCCGCGAACTTGCCACATGGACTATTCCCTAATCTGTGCGCCGGGTCGCGTAAACACAACTGCCAACTTTGCAAGGCAATCGGGCCAGGATATTTCTCTATAAGCCAGTTAGCTTGCGAAAGTGATAGCCCATCGCCGCCAGGGTGACCGCATGCGCAAAGTTTTGGCGGTTGGAGGTGATACTGCGTTTGATGTAGCGCCAAAACTTCGCGCGCTCATGGTCGCGCACCCCGAGCGCGAAGGCCACTCGCAAGAATGCTGTAACATCGCTGATGAGCCGGCTGCGACGCGGCTCCGGCTCGTTGGTCAAACGCGACAAACAATCCAGCGCCCGCTTGTAGTACTCTGCAGGGCTGTAAATGGTGCGCAGAATCCTCTGGTAGCCCTCAACCAGGCGTGTCGCATCCATTCGCGGGATAAAGTTCAGCGAACCGTCGGTGTTGTTTCCCGTACTTTCTTTCAGTAACCTTCCCTCACGCTCCAGACGTCGCCAGAGCTGGGTGTCGGGTAACGCCGTCAGCAAACCGACCATGGCAAGCGGGATGGCGCTTTCACGTATGAAGCTGATCTGGCGCTCGAAAATATCTTCCGGGTCGCTGTCGAAGCCGACAATGAAACCAGCCATCACTTCCAAGCCAAAAGATTGAATCTTCTTCACTGAGTCCAGCAGGTTGCGCCGAGTGTTCTGCCCTTTTTGCGCTTCCTTTAGACTCTCGGCAACCGGCGTCTCAATACCGATGAAGACGCGGCGAAAGTTCGCGCGCCGCATTAGCTCAAGCAGGACGTCGTCTTCAGCGAGGTTCACGCTCGCCTCTGTAATGAAGGAAAATGGACGTTTATAGCGCTCTGACCACTCGATAAGTTCCGGCAGCATACGCTTAACATTGCGTTTGTTGCCGATGAAGTTATCGTCCACAATGAAGACAAGGCCGCGCCACCCTAGCTCTCGAAGAGCGTCGAGCTCGGCCAGTATTTGCTCATTGGTCTTCGTGCGGGGCACCCGCCCGTAAATCTCAATGATGTCGCAGAACTCGCATTGAAATGGGCAGCCGCGCGAATATTGCACGCTCATCGCGCTGTAGTGTCCGAGGTCAGCCAAGCGGAATTGTGGTACAGGCGTGGAGTTGAGGGCCGGCCGCTCTGCTGCACGGTAGATGCGGCGTGCGCATCCTTGTGCCAAGTTGCGCACGAATTCTGGTAGGGTTGTTTCTGCTTCGCCTACGAAAATGTGGTCGGCTTGGGGCAATTGATCCACGCTGGTTGAGACGTAAGGCCCGCCGACTACAATTCGTTTGCCGTGCGCCTTGCACAATCCGACGACTCGCTCTAGCGAATCTTTTTGCACGATCATCGCGCTCACGAAGACAACGTCAGCCCATGTGATGTCGGCGGACCTCAGTCGTCGCACGTTCATGTCAACCAGCCGTTGCTGCCACGCGCTGGGCAGCATGGCCGAGACGGTCAGAAGGCCGAGCGGCGGGAAGGCCGATCGCTTGCCTTCAAACGACAGAGCGTGACGGAAGCTCCAGTAGGTATTTGGAAACTCCGGATAGACAAGTAATACCTTCATTGTGCGATGTCCTACTCCGAGTAATGATACTATATGTCAAATATGGAATATATTCTAAGTCGACAATATATTTCAGATGTGGTAAATATTTCCAGATTATGATCGTACCCCGGCTCGACAGATTGCTTGCGAAGGAAAAGCGAACGTTCTACTGGCTGGCGAAAGAGACGGG
>DATEDU010000094.1:0-3775 GCA_035281525.1 Pyrinomonadaceae bacterium
GTTATCACGAGGACTGAGTCGCGCGACTATCACTTCGATTCAGCGTCGTCGGATCCTCTGGCAGCTCTGATTGCACGCGTCACAGGCGAGCGAGTTGGTTCACTGGCGCACGATGCGAAGCTCTCCACTGATCTAAGTCTCGATTCCCTTGGGCGTGTTGAATTGCTTAGCGCGATCGAAGATCGGTATCAAGTTGAGATCAATGAGTCGGAGTTTAGCGACGCTACAACTATCGGTGATATTCAAAGGTTAATTCGCGAAGGCCGCTCCGACAAAGTAGTGGGGGCAGGAGACAGGAGCAGTAGGCAGGAGGCAGAAGGCACAATCGGCAATTGGCAATCGGCAATCGCCGACGCGTATCCCTATCCTCACTGGCCTCATCGCTGGCCCATCAATTGGCTGCGCATCGCCGCGCTGTACTTAATCATTTTCCCCTACGTCAGAGTGATGGGCCGTCCGACGATCAAGGGCTTCGAGAATTTAAAAAACCAAAAAGGCCCACTGCTTTTCGTTTCAAACCATATTTCGAAGGTGGACCACGCTTTGATTTTGTGGGCGATACCACGTCGTTTGAGCCGTCGAGTTTCGATAGCCATGGATGGCGAGCTCCTCCGCGAATGGCTGAATCCTAAGCACGGGACCGGCTGGATTACTCGCTTGCGTTACCGCATGCAGTACGTGCTCGTAGCATTTTTCTTCAATGTATTTGCGATGCCGCAGCACAGCGGCTTTCGCCGCAGCTTTTCATTCGCTGGAGAGATGATGGACCGCGGTTACAGCGTGCTGGTATTTCCCGAAGGCCGGCGCTCTCCCGATGGCAAGTTGCATAAATTCCGATCGGGGATCGGCCTGCTGGCGCAACAACTGAATACGCCCGTAGTCCCAATTCGTCTCGACGGCGTTTATGAATTAGCACAACAACGAAAACACATCGCCAAGCGAGGAGAATTGATAGTCAACATCGCCGCCCCCGTTTTTTATTCAACTGACGACGATCCCGAACAAATCACATCCGATCTAGAATCTCGCGTCAGAACTCCCACAAGCTGAGCTCCGCGCCGGAACTACATTCCGTTCTTGACTCTGGACTGGGCTCCAGGGTTTATCCTTTTAGTGTCCAAAACGCCGTTATGAACGAAGGATTACAAATTGGCGAAGTCGCGAAACGGGCAGGCGTAAGCATCGACACCTTGCGATATTACGAGAAGGTGAAGCTCTTGCCTCCCGCCGGCCGTTCGACGGGTGGGTTTCGACTTTTTGCCGCAGAACACGCTGACCGGGTCCGCTTCATTAAACAGGCTCAGGAGCTGGGATTCTCACTCGATGAGATTAGAGACCTGCTGGCAACGGGAGGTTCGGAGGAATGTCGGAAGGTGCGCGGCTTGCTCAAACACAAACTAGCTGAAATGGATGAGCGGCTGAAATCGATGAAAGACTTTCGCAAAGTGTTGGCACGGCATCTATCAGCCTGCGAGACCGAGCTCAAAAAGCATCATGATTCAGCTTGCTGTCCTGTCTTGCCGCTAACCGACAAGGTCAAGTCAATTTCTGAACGCTGAAAGGTATTAAGGATGAAGCGAGCGGTACCAAACGCGACCAAGCGATACTTCTACAGCAAGGCACTAGCTAATGAAACGCAAAGGTTACTTAAATAGTTATGAATTGCTGTGATGTTTGAGCATATAGAGAATACCGTACTTACAGGCTTAGAAACCGACGAGCCTTTGCCCTGTAGGAATTGTAGCCATCTAACTAATGCGGTATCGCGCAGGACGGTCCTCTTCTGGTTAAGCCTGAATTCTTAGAAGAAGCTTTGAATGGAACTTATCGATTCTGTCAGGCTCGCGAATGTCCGATTGTTTATTTCGAGGAGCAAGGAACTCGCATCTTTACGGTTGATGACTTGCGCATCACCGCCGGTGTCAAATCGAGTGCAGATCCGATTCCTCTTTGTTATTGTTTTGGCTTCGACGAAAGAAATCTTCGCAACGAAATCTCGCAGACGGGAACCACTAGAATTCCAGAGAGAATTTCCCATCTGATTCGTGAAGGTTTATGCGCGTGTGATGTTCGCAACCCGTCTGGTAAATGCTGCCTTGGCGAGGTAAACAGGACCGCGAAAAGATTGAGCATAGGCCGGTCTTTCCTTACCTGATTCCAGTACCCGAGTAATCAAAACCTGGAGGGATGGCGTCGATCTGTGCGCCTTTTTCTAACAGCAAGCTCGCGGCATCAATCTGATTGTGCATGCACCTGGTCTCCACTACGCGGCGCTCAACGGTCACCGGACAATGGTCGTCTTTCTGATCCAACAGGGTGCAGATGCGAATATAAAAGACACGAAGGTGAAATCCACGCCTGCCGCCTGGGCCGAACACGGCGGTCACAACGAACTGAGCCAGTACCTGGCTCACAAGGCTAATAGCCTTCATAAAGAGAAAGATGTCTGAAGAAATGGAGGAATTTCTAAAAACGCTTAACAATGAGATCGTGCTAGACGGATTGGCCCATCACGCTTAGAATTTGGACTACCGACAACTCCCCACTTTCATCGGTGGTCGCGTCGCTCGCTCGGCCACGTATCCGAAGGAGCAGCGTCATGCCGTGCCGCACTGTCCCGCTGAGTCACGCCCAGGTCTCACAGTTCAAACAACAAATGCGCCGGTCAAGAACCAGCAGAGGCCTGGCTCTGGCGTTGTTGATGGTGGCAGTCTTTATTGCTGCAAACATCGGTAATGATGTAAGCGCGGCTTCTGTGTGGGGAAATTTGAAGCCCGGACCTTACCGAGTCGGGTTTCGCACTATCTTCACCTACGACCTCTCGCGCGCACCGTTGGGCGATCAGTCGACCGGACGCAAGTCCGCTCTCGGGCGCCAAATGCAAATCAACATTTGGTATCCGGCCCGCGCGACCTCGCACGCGCCTGCCATGCAGTTTCGCGATTATGTTCACCTGCTCGTGCAGGAACTCGACTTTAGCCCGCTTACTACGGAACGTAAGAAACAAAGTGAGATCAAGTTTGTCGAGCAACCATCCGACCTCGGCGGCGACGTCAAACGGTTAAAAGAAAGTCTTCCGGCGATTCTCGCGCTCGAGATGGCCGCTATCCGAAATGCGCCTGCAATCGGCGGCCGTTTTCCCTTGCTTGTGTTTCCTGACTTCCGCGCGCCGGCAACGAACAGCATCATGAGCGAATTCTTGGCGAGCCATGGCTTCGTTGTCGCCACAACTTCTCTCAAAGGGACTCATGAAGCAGAGTTCGACGTCGGTGTGACCGGCATCGAAACTGTTGCTACAGACATCGGTTTTCTGATTGCCACCGTCAAAACGCAGTCGGTGGTAAATCCAGAACGAATCGCGTTGATGGGCGTTGGCATCACCGCATCAGGCGCACTGGCGTTTATCACCCGCAATCCCGAGGTCGATGCACTTGTGAGTCTCGATGGTGGAATCCCGACGTCATTTGAGGATCGCCTCTTGAAGCGAACTCCATATTTTGACTTGGCGGCCGTGCGCGTGCCGATCCTCGGGATTCATGCTCCTCACGCAAACGTTGACCCCGCGATTTTCAATCAATACAAATACTCGACGCGTCATGTGATCCACTTTCCGAAGATGAGTGAGTTTCACTTTCTCAACTACGGGATGTTGGAACGATTCGCGCCGGGAATCATTGGAAAGCCGCCCGGCGACACGCAGGCAGGATTCGAATGGGCGAGTTTGTACGTACTGAATTTTCTCAAAGCTTATTTGAATGGGGATCAGCAAAGTCGA
>DATEDU010000095.1:0-17454 GCA_035281525.1 Pyrinomonadaceae bacterium
GGAAGCGGCAGCCGCGTGAGGATTCTCCTCGACGAAAACATGCCTCGCAAGTTGCTGGCTGCCTTAGTAGCAGAAGGTCACGAAACGGACTCGGTGAAGTCGCTACAATTGCAGGGAATCGACAACGGAGCGCTCTACCAACTGGCGGCGACCGATTACGATCTTTGCTTTACGCGTGACACAGAGTTTTCAAGACGCGTCATGTCGAAGCCCGCCGCGCGCTTGAAATTGGTTCATGTAGTGATTCCGCAAACCCGGCAAGACGAATTTGTGCAGCAATTCCTCACAGCGTTTTTGAAGACAGATTGGTCAAAGCATAACAACGGCGATGATTGGCCGGGAGAAGATCCGCATCAATAACACGGCGAGAAAGACACAAACTGCCAAATCTCTATTTTTAGACTCGCTGCTATTGGTCAGGGAGAGAGATGCGACGCACCAACCTCACGGTTCCCAATGAAGGGAAGTAGGGAAAGTTAACTATTGATTTTGATTCGAGTTGCAGCCACGAGCAACATCAATCGTTTTTGGCATCGAGTGACATCCGTTCCCAGCCGTTACCGGTCGTTTCCATTTGTTCCTGCCACAAATCTGCCCCATCTTCACTTTTCGGGTTGAGATCATTCCCAGGGCTAAGTTGATGGAAGTCGTGAAAACAGTAGGAAAAGGTATGGTGCCGAGGGCGGGAGTCGAACCCGCACGTCCTTTCGGACAACGGATTTTAAGTCCCTTGACCACACTTTCACCACCTTCTACTACATGTTACTAGGCAGTATTTATCGACGTTTCAGCCGTCAAAGCAAGCTACGTCGCAGCAGGTATCACAACGGAACTCCCTCATCTTTCCCTCATTTCTGGGCCGACCCTATTGCGCGTCAGGAGTCGCGGTGACGGTTGTGTTGCCCAACGGTGACTTCCGCATTGCGAATTAGACGCCCGGCAAAAACCTAAGTATTTGCTTTTCGAAAGTTGCAGCCACGAGGAAAATCGAGCGTTTTTACATTCTTTCCCATTCCTTACCATCGCGTTTGCGTCATGTGCTGTTATTTTTGGCCAGCTATTAGCCAGTTGGAATCCTAATTCTTACGAGCGCTACTGGCTGCCAGCCGTTTCGCCCGCGAGGGAATGTACGTGCGCACGGTTCCATTGGGCCTCGACGAGATAGGTTTGCGACAATCCAATTACCTTGAGTATCACAAGCAACAGGCGCTTCGATCGGCTCCGAAACTCTCCTCGCATATTAAAAAGAATTCAGACCGCCGGCGGTATTTTCCACGTTAACGGGTAAATACAAAATTGCCTTGGTCTATCTTCGTGGTGAGTTACGGTAACGTCGCTCATCTCGCGTGATTACAATTCGTCTGTGTCAACTATGGTGCTGCTCTTGACCTTAAATATAGGTGTCGTGAGCCGCGCATCAGTAACCGCCCTGCTAACCAACAACGAACATCTAAATCTCATTAGGCAAACGTACTTACTCGTAGATCTTGTAGACGACTTGCACCTTAAAAAGGCTTGCGCGTGGTTCATTAGTCTTAATCTGAGTCATCCGTAAGTTGTTTTCCCGTAGCCACAGTCGGAACACTCAACCATCGAGTTCCCTTCACTTTTCCTTGTTCGCGATCTTGACGAGATATCATCAACAAACTGAACGTCGGAAGTTACTTCGGAAATTCCGTCATCGTCGTCTTCGTCTACCATTTGATCCTTATCACCATTTAGTGACATCGCAGGCCAACTGTCAGCCACCTAAAAAGTTTGGAACTATTTCGCTGGCCGTGCGTCTAATGCAGTTCAAAAGAACATTGACGTTAGACCAACTCAAGAGTAGGATGCGATAATCCCTTAACTCGTCTGCCATGGTTCTCCCCCGTTACCTTAATTCTTTTATCCACCTCGCGTAAGTAAAAAACAAGCGGGAAGTTTGTCAAAAGACCAAGACTTCACCAGCACCCTGCTGGGACTGGTGGACGAAACTTCTGTCAGCCTATATCGCGCTACAAAGTGATGCGTGTGTGCAGACTGACTCAATCTACACAACCGCTTAGCGCCAATAAGGAGTAGTCATGCCGCGAATTCTCAACCACACACGTGATGCTTCCCGCAGATCAGTTACGGTCGCTTGCTCATTTATTTTAAGCCGCCTACGAACCGCGCCTGAAATAGGCAGGCATTTAATCAGTCTTCTTCTTGTATTGGCACTGTTGGTAAGCACTACGCCCGCAGCCCCGAAGACGGTCGTAGACGTGGTCGGCACGCAAGGGCCGGAGTGGGTCTGGTGGTTTAGAACAAACGATGTACTCACTCGATTATCTCGCCTTGTGATGGGCCACGGGATCAAAGTGCGGGAGCAGGAAAAGCAGTCGGAGCGCGATGAGCGCGTCACTCGAATCGTAGTTTTGCCCCGCGATGTAACCGTGCAGGAAGGGCAGCAGGTGAACTTTACGGCCGTTGCATATGATCAGCAGAACAATCAGGTTGCCGGCGTTAACTTTAAGTGGAGCGCACGTGATGAGAGTCGTGGACGCGTTAAGGGCATCAACTCACGAGGGGATTTCAAAGCGTTGGCTGCGGGCAACTATACAGTAACGGCCGAAGGCGCCGGGCAGAAGACTACCGTTCACGTGATAGTAGGTGACGGAATTCGAAAACGGCGTGGAGACGACAAACCGCTTGAGACCAAAAATAAATCGACACGAGATTTGCCACCGGAAGCCAGCCAGGGAGCGCAGTTCAAACGAAAGGACAGAAAAAATTCGACGAACTTAGCGAACCAGACCAGTAAGACCTCAACTGGATCTTCTCAGCGCGCTTTTGCCCATACCCGCGGAGCACGAAGAACAAAGTTGACTGCAAAAAATTCTCCCAATCCTCCGGCGGCATATTTTCTCGATGACGGCTGGGGGAATGACAACTACTGGAGCGCTGATGATTCTGGCAATAGACGTGGCAACCCGCCGGGAGCAGCAGTCGATGGAGGCGCCGGCAGCGCGAATTTTCAGTTCACAGCGCCAGTTATGTCTCTGGCAGGCAGAGGTATTGATGTGTCTCTTAGTCTCACCTACAACTCACGCGTCTGGAACAAAGCCGGAAACAACATGAATTTTGATCTAGACCGCGATTGGCCAGCGCCCGGTTTCAATCTCGGTTTCGGCAAGATGTTGGGTATGGGTGTATACAACGGTGGAATGTTGATAGAGGCCGATGGTACCCGTCACGCTTACAGCGGTACCGTGACCATCTATAACTGGGGTACAACGTTTGTGGGTCACACCACTGACGGAACATTTATCGACTATTCTTACACCAGTGGCACAAACGGTTACCTTCTTTACGGCCAAGCGACACTCGCCAACGGTACTCGGATTGACTACAACGTGCAGGGTCCGCAGGGACTTTACCCCACGCGTATCACTAATGCTAACGGTAACTACATCACGATTACGTACGTCAACAATACTGGTCCAAGAATTCAAACAGTCACCGATACACTTGGCCGCACTGTCACCTTTCATTACGACTCCGTCAACAGGCTGACTGCCATCACCGCGCCAGGATTAAACGGCGGAACTCGAACGCTCATCAGGCTTCATTACAGCCAACTGACGCTCAACACTTCATTTGCTTATCCCCTCGCAACCATCACACGCGAATCGGCGCCGTGGGTAATCGACGCGATCTACTACCCGGGATCAAATATGGGTTACTGGCTGAGTCAGTCTGACGATTCCTACTCAACTTACGGCATGCTGAAGAAGGTAAGTGAAAGGCGAGCCATGACCTTCAGCGGCCCGGATCCCGTTCCTCCGGGGTCGGGCACAACTGAACAGGGCAGCATCACAGCCGGAACGATCACTCGCGAGGAAGTTTACAATTATCCTCTAAATACAAGTGATACAACCGGAACTCAAGCAAGTAATCTGGGCGATGCGCCGACATTTACGTCCTGTACCGAGAGTTGGACGCGCGATGGCTCATCCACGATGGACCAGGCGGTCACGGGTTACGAGGCCTTTCCGAATGCCAACCCCCGAACGGTGACAATTACTTTGCCCAACGGCACAACAAGTAAACAGTATTCGCATAATGCGCCTGGCAGCTACCTTGATGGATTGATCTATCTTGATGAGACTAGATCGGGGAGCGCTGTGCTCAATAGCAGCGCTACAACCTGGAGTCCCGGGGCTTATAACTCAGCTCGACCTTCGGAAATCATCGTCACCAATCAGAACGGTCAGTTCACTAAGACCACTTTCACGTATGGCAGTGTTTATAACCAGGTGACCGACGTTCGTAACTACGATTTCGGTGGGACCAGCCTGCTAAAGTCGTCGCGAACGCAATACCAAAACAGCAGCAACTACACCAGCCGCCACATTTTCAACCTGCCGCTGGTTGAGGAGATCTATGCCAGTGATAACACCACCAGAGTGTCGCGTGTCGAATATCAATACGATGGACAGACGATGACGAACACGCCCGGCGTAATCATGCATGACGACGCGTGGGATCCTTACTTCGAGCCGATCTGGATCGATGAGAACTGTTACCTCGACTGTAGCAATACGCCGATTGGTGAGCCGTGTGACTGGGTCTGCGATCCGGGTTACTGGTGGACCGCCTATGACTCAGCCACAGACTATCGCGGTAATCTGACGCAAAAGACCATCTACGCCAACACCGCCGTGCCATCCGAACCCATCTCCGAAAACTACCGTTACGACATCACCGGAAATCGCGTGCTTATCTCAATTGGTAACAAACAAACCACCTTCAATTACACTGCCAGCACGAGCTACGGCTTTCCCTTGTCGCAAACCGATGGCTCGCCAACCGATCCGCTGCATCAGATTACGACCAGTTCCATCTACGATCTGAATACCGGGGTGGTGCGTTCGGCTACCGATGCCAACGAGCGGACTTCGCAAACTGAGTATGATCCTCTGACGCTGCGGCCGGTTACCGAATCCACTCTCGCCGGCGCCCACATCGATTATGCGTACGACGACAACAATCTAAATCGCACGCAAACAATCTATCTGCAAAGTCATCCAACGCACACCACGATTGCGGAACAGAACATCACGTTCCTCAACGGTCGTGGACAGGTGCGCCAGGAGAAGTCGCTCGGTGACGGAAGTGTTTGGGATCTCGTCGACACCGTCTACGACGCCATGGGCCGAATCTCACAACAGAGTCTGCCCTACCGCAGCGGCGACACGATACGTTGGAACCTGTTCACATATGATGCACTCGGTCGGTCCGCCAGCGCGGAAATGCCTGATGGAAGCAAGGTGCAAAGCTTTTACAACGAGACCAGTCGTCCGAACGTGGCGTCGAGTCTCCCGGGCGAAACCGTGCGCGTGGTGGATGCCTGGGGACGCGAACGATGGTCCAGAAACGATGCGCTCGGAAGCTTGGTGGAAGTGGTCGAGCCTGACCCCCACGGCAATGGTTCCGTGGCTACTAATGGCTTGGTAACTACGTATACCTACAACACAATGGGCGATCTGACGGGTGTAACGCAGGGTTCCCAGACGCGTTCGTTCAAGTACGACGCATTGGGCCGCCTCAAAGCGCAGCGGCTGGCGGAAACCAGTGCCACTCTCAATGACGCCGGTACTTATGTCGGGGCGGGTAGTTGGAGTGATGTCTTTACCTATGACGAGCGCTCCAATCTCACCTCCCGGATTGACGCGCGCGGCGTCAAGACCCTCTACAACTACAACTCTGATCCGCTTAACCGTTTGCAGTCGATCAGCTTCGACACCACAGGGTTCGGAGACACCAACAATCCGGTCCTCGCCGCTCCCAGTGTCATCTATCAATACCGCACCAAGAGCAGCGGCGGCGAGCTAAAGGACATTACTCAAGTCAGTAGTATTACCACCACTAATGTCAGTACCGAGGTCTATACCTTTGATGTGGAGGGACGCATTCAGACCAGCACGCTCACACTCAACAGCCGGCCTTCCTATCCCTTCGCCAAACAATACACGTACGACACCTTCGACCGCATTACTGACATCTTGTATCCCGCCGAATATGGCAATGGCGCGGCGCCACGTCGTACCGCGCACCAGAACTACGATGTCGCCAATCGTCTCACTAGCCTGACTGTCGATGGCCAGTTGCATGCTTCCAACATCGTCTACAACGCCGCGGGTAATAGCACCTCGATCAAGGTCGGTGTTAGCGGCACCAATCAGGTAACGGAAAGCTATTCCTACGACGCTTTGACAGGTCTGTTGGATAACCAGACTGTCACTCGCAACGGAAGCACATTGCTTAACTTCAGTTACAACTATGCCGGCGCGAACGGCAAACGCACCGGACAGGTTGTCTCCATAACGAATAACCTGGACAACAACAAGAATCGCGGCTACGAATATGACGCACTGGGAAGGTTGAAGCGGGTCACCAGCGGGCAGAACGTAAACTGGGCGCAGCGCTATGAATATGATCGTTATGGTAACCGCCCAAATGCTTACTCCTATGCGGCTGAATCATACGTGCGAAACTTCTACCAGCACGGACTCAACCGTCAACCCACCTCGACCGAGTTACAGAATTGGCTGAGCGCGTTGCAATCAGCATACACGCAAGGGCAATCTCAGTTTCTCGCTACGATGCAGAGCCTGGGCAGCTCAATCTTCAATTCACAGGAGTACATCAATCGCGGTCGAAACGATCCGGAGTTCGTTTACGATCTCTACAAGACATACCTCTATCGCGAGCCGGATCAGGGCGGCTGGACTCATTGGACCGGCCAGGTGGCAGCAGTTGGGCGTAGCAATGTGCGCGTAGCTTTCGAGGTGTGCCCGGAATTCAGTCTCAAAGTGGGGGGAACTAGTCCATTCTCGCCTCCGGGCGGCGCGTCTGTTGCTGCCGACGGCGTTCAATCGCTGCTCTACGATGCCGCGAACAATCGGATCACGAATTCCGGCTGGTACTATGACGCGGCCGGAAACCAGACGCGCGTGCAGTCCGGAGGAGTTTGGCATCGCTTCCAGTACGACGCGGCGAACCGTCTCGTGAGAATCAAAGCTGACGACAATATCACCGTGTTGTCTAGTTTCACTTACGGCCCTGACAATCAGCGGCTGATCACGGAGGAGGGCGGCACGCGAACATACTTCGCACCGTCGGGAGGTTTAATCGCGGCTGAATACACGGAAACCGGCAGCTCAGTCATTCCCGTGTGGTCCAAGAGTTACGTCTATCTCGGAGCCCGGTTGCTGTCTACCTTGACGCCCACTGGCTCCGGCGGCGCTCTGGTCGATTATCATCACCCGGACCGGCTGGGCACTCGCATCGTTACCAATGCTCAAAACACAAGTTACTTTGAGCAAGTGCATTTGCCGTTCGGCACTGCCATACCACACGAATCCACCGGCGCTACCAACCGGCGTTTCACCAGCTACGAGCGGTCGACAGTCCCTGCACTACAATATTTGGACTATGCGGTGAACCGTCATTACGACAACCAACTCGGGCGCTTCACGCAGGTAGATCCGATCGGGTTCGAAGCTGTTGATCCTCTCGATCCGCAGACGCTGAATATGTACGCCTACTGCGCCAACGATCCGGTCAACG
The DNA here is from genome assembly GCA_035281525.1 of Pyrinomonadaceae bacterium. GTDB lineage: Bacteria > Acidobacteriota > Blastocatellia > Pyrinomonadales > Pyrinomonadaceae > PSRF01. The sequence continues at coordinate 7,597 of DATEDU010000095.1, forward strand.
CGATCGATCCGGATGGCTTGTTCTTCAAGAAATTGTTCAAGGCGATCTGGAAAGTGTTGACCAGTAAGTGGTTCATCATTGCCGCCACAGTGGCCTTAACGGTGATCAGTCTTGGTTCATCGTTAGGTTACTGGGCGCTACAAGCTGCCAATACCTCCACTATGCTCGGCACTCCGGTAACCTCTGCGGTCCTCTTTGGCACTCACACGACAACACTTGGTTGGATAGCCGCTGGGCTCTCAACCGCGTTGGCGATTCCCGCCCTCGGTAGCTTGAAAGCGACGCTAACACGAGTCGCTGCGTTTGCTGTCGGGCAGGTTGTTGGCGCTGTCGGTCAGTTAGCCGGACTTGGTGGAAGCATTGGGCCGGGGGGAACGCCCGAATGGAATCCGGCAGTTAACGACTTCCGCAGAGTGAGGAGAAACGTTCGAAGAGGAAACGGGCCAGTACTACGGTTTGAGCCACTTTCGAGAATGCGTCGCGCGAGATATCCAACATTCCGCAATCTGAAGGATCATGCAAAACGCCATAGCGAGTTGACGCCATTTGAGTATTATGAACAGGCGAGAGCGCACATGATGCTCCATCATTGGAAGTTTAACTTCTATCACGACGGCCAGAGTAAGATTGCCTACGTGACACAGTTGGGACCGGATTGGTATATGTTCACATCGGTGTCGCGAAACCGATTCAACATAAATACTCACATGCCGGTTAATGGACAATACCTGAGAAACATTGGCATTACGCTGCCGAAGCAGACGCCGACGAGGCTGCGTTTAGGGCGATATGAGCCATACTGACAGCGCTCTAGAGGAACACTTCCACTTGTACCAAGAGCATTTGCTCGAGGGAGCCTGGTACAGTGCGGCAGTTGCCCTTGCTGAGATCTTCCACGCCAGCGCGAGGCTCCCTGCGGAGCAACGCGCTGCGTGGCGGTCTCGCGTCAACAAAGATCTGACGGGGCAGTTTCTTCGAGAAGTAAGAAACGGTCAGGAAGAGAAAATTCACCGTATTCGCCGCATACTGTCAGTGGGAAGCGAATGGACCGGAGAGGAAATCTTGCTCCTCATGCTAATGCGAATCGACGTCAAGTTGTTGTCGGATTTCCTCGGTAGTGGCGTTGAAGTTGAGTCGCAGGTCCACCTTAAAGACATTGATCTTCAACTTTCGACGCTGGCAAAGTCGAAGAATCATGCTCACCACTTCAGATGGGCGTTGCAGCGAATGAAGAACAACGCACCGTACGACGTCGAAAGCGTCTGGCTCTCTTTGATTGACCGAGATCAGACTTGAAGTACCAGTTGATAATAAGGTCGGGTACCAACCGACGTACCGGTGGCCGATTCGTAGTCCGTCCTTATAGTATAACGTTCGGGATAACGGTCTCAGTTGAGTCAGGGGCGATGGCGCCGATGTAACTCCGGCAAGCCAAGGAGAGGAGAGAACGCGCTTTCCCCTCTTTGTTCGCACGTGATCGTTCCGAGAAAGTGTGCTCCGGCGCGGGAACACTCCGTCGCGGTCGCTTCGCAGAAGCTGCTGTCGCAATCCCACGCTTCATCGAGGCCCGTAGGTTACGGTCTGCTAACTCGCGTTTCGACCGAGACTCGATGCGAATCGCTTGCCGGGAAAGGAGTGAGACCCGCTGAACAGGTTAAAGTGAGGCGATATCGGCAGGTAACTGTAAATTCTTATGGGATTGAGGCGTGTCAGTATTCAGTACAATTGTCCAAGTCGCTACCTGAGAGATCGGATGATTTAGCGGCAGCCCTCCGCGTCACACGGAAAACATTCAAGTTATCAAGCTTCAGCAACTTGCAGCGAAGACACATTTTGCTCGTTTACCATTCTTTCCCATTCCTTACTGTTTAATATCCATCGCCTATTGTTTATTGGTGGAGCAGAGGGGGTCGAACCCCTGACCTCCGCATTGCGAATGCGGGCAAATTGGTTCCAAGGGAGCTTGTACATTGCTGACGAAAAGCGTTCTGGTAGCGGGGGGCGGAATCGAACCGCCGACCTTGGGGTTATGAACCTCCAGGTTGATGGTGGTTGAAGGTTCGGAAATTGGACCCGGTAAATCTATGACTCTAATAAATGCCAGGGTGTAGAACGATTTGCCTTGGACAACGAGCGGGTACGCTACCTAACAGAAGACGAGGAGCAACGACTGTTCGAGGCGATGGGAGACAATGCGCAGTTGAAAGACATCGTGACTGTGGCCTTGCATACGGGCATGCGTCGGGGCGAGATCTTCAATCTTAAGTGGTTTGATCTAGATTTCGATCGAGGCGTAATGCACGTTAGAAAGACTAAGACGAAGCTGAATCGAGTTGTACCAATGAACGCTCGCGTTAGAGAAGTCTTAAATCGACAAAAGCGATCGAGTGAATTTGTCTTTACCAGCGAAAAGACTGGCGGTCGCGTGATTGATGTCAAGAAAGCGTTCAATTCGGCTCGAATTGAAGCAGGCATTCCTGATTTTCAGTTGCGGGATCTTCGTCACAGTTGTGCGACGCGACTTTCGGACAAAGGCGAAGAGCTTGTGACCATCGCTGAGATTCTAGGTCATACAGACATCAGGATGACCAAGAGGTATTCACACGGGATGCACGAACGAAAGCGAATGGCCTTGGAGAAATTGGTTTCCGATCCGCCACGTCAACCTCACGCCAAAAGCGTGAGAAAAGAAAAACGGCAGGGTGCGCTCCCTGCCGCAAGTGCTTGATTCTTTGGTGGAGCAGAGGGGGGTCGAACCCCTGACCTCCGCATTGCGAACGCGAATTAGTTGGTTCCACTGACTATCACGCGTTCCCATTTATTGACCTGAATTCAACAAAGCAGCCGTCCGAAAGACATGTCGCAGTCTATAGTTTCCTACTCATTCTCATTCATTGCCCTACGGTCGCGTCAATCTGACGCCAAAATCAGAACGCCGCTTTTAGCGATTCAGCCATTGGACCACAACGGATTTAAGTCCGATGAATCGGCCATTACCTGGTCTTACCAAACCATACGAGCCAGTATTTACGCTCAGCGGTCGTTAAGGTATCGCTTCGTCTGGTTCCGTCACCTCTCGCCACCATCTTAGCCCCACGTTTTAAACTCCATGGTCCATCTTGTCAACCATTTCGTCTTGCGGCTTGGTCTTTGTGTTAGCCTTCGGCTGCGGAATGTTGAACTGAAGCAAATTCGTCCGGATCCCTGCTCAGCGAAAGCAATTTTCTCGCGGTCGGCTCTCCCAACCGCAATACAACGCGTGAGAAGAGTTGGTAACGGCGAGTTTTCGGCGCCAACCTGTAGGGGCCTCTGTGGCCGCTCAGATCGTTTTATTGACCCTTTCTCCCGTGCAAGGGCGGCCATACAGGGCCGCCCCTACAGTTACGGTGTTGAAACCTGACTTTTGAGCAGAGCTTGAGCGAGATTCCAACGCTCGTTAGAGCACGTGGCGACAGGCGGCGATGTAGGCGCGCGATCTCAGTGCCTTCGACTCAATGCTTTGCGCGGCGGCAACTGCGCCGGACCAGTCGCGCTTCGCTGCCTGTTCGAAGCAGTGGTTCAGATCGAATTTGGGGAGCGGGAGCCACATCCTGGTCTTTGCCGCTTCAAGAGTTACGCCGTACACCCCACCGTCGTACCGGCTCGTCCGGTTAATCGCGTTCACGCCCTCAGTAAGTACCTGCGCGCCCCACGATGCATCCGCTGTTGCGTAGAGTATTCCCGCTGTAGAGACGAGCGCCGCAGCCTGCGCATCAAGGTCTTCGATTTTCGAGAACGAGGCCATGGCCGTAAGCAGGAAATCCGAGGACATCTTTTTCTTTTTGACGTCGCTCGCAGCCAGTGCGGCCGAGAGAACCAGGTAAGTACGAAGTCGGGCGTCGGTAATGCGGTTTACCTGAGAGTTGAAACTATCCCAGTCGAGCTTCTTAAGCGACGCCTGGGCCATGCGGAAAGAAAGATAGGTATTGAGCTGCTCGCGGAATTTCTCGTCGCGAAGATCGGCGATCTTTTGAACGGCTTCCGCATACTTACCTTCATCGATTTGCTGGCGTATGCCCGTGGCCAACAGTTCGGCACGCTCGGCCGGACTATCGGCCTTCTCGGCCGCTGCGAAGGCAGCTTCGCCGGCGTCGAATCGGAACACAGTGTTTTCCGTCACTATTCTTTGGGCCACGGTCGCCAGCCCGCTCAAGTCACGGCCGCTCAACTTCGCCCGCTCAGCTAGCAGCGTGTATTTTGCGTCGAGCGCCATCCAGTTTTGACCGCCGTCCAGACCCGTCGTCGTGGCGTAGCCTCCCAGTTTCTTGACAAGGAAGAAGAGGAGGCCAGCGTGGATCGCGTCCAGGTTAGCGCGCTGTTCGAGCCCGAATGCTTCAGCGTTAAGGTAGGTGCCTGCCGCGGCCAGGTACGCTGCGACGAGAGTTCGGTTCAACTCCCGGCTCGGCGGCGACAGCGGGCTTGCATAAGTGCCGAATTCTAATGGCACGCCTTCGCGACCTCCGCTTGCTACCGGCACGGACATGTAAGGCTCTCTGAAAACGTAAGCCGAAAGAATGGTCGCGTGTACAGGGCTGTAAACGCGTCCGCTCGCGAGTATCGAGAGAGCCACGCGGAAGAGCGAAGCAGCAGCGGCGGCGTCACGCTGCTCCAATTCATTTAAGTAGGAAGGGAATGATCCGGGTACGCCGGCCTCGAGCACCCTCGCGGCGAGCGCGGCCGACTGCACAGCGTCAGAATCAAGACTGGCTTGTGCGATCGACAAGCGCTCGCCCGGCGAAAGCTTTCCTTTCAACACGTCTTCCAGCAGCTTTTGAAACTTATCGAGTTGCCGCGCGGCCGCCTGCGGATCGTGTCGAGCGAACGCCATCAGCAGCACGCCTATCGACGCTCTGATCTCGGAGCGCTCCTGTTTCTGCGTTGCGTCCGAAGCGAACCTCTCCGACAAGGCGTTGGCAAACTTGATGAAGTTCGCGCGCGCGTAAGCCTCATCGTGCTTCCAAAGTAAATCGAGTGCGCCTGTTAAGACAGCCACGCGCTTCTCAGTCTCGGGAATCTCGGCGGCAGTCTCGACGACGCCCTTCAAAATGTCGATAGCCTGAGTCTTGCGCTGTGCTTCTTCTGCCTTTCGCTGTGCCGCCTCCGCCGCGCCTGCGTTGCTCTGAGGCTTGTCGCGCACTTTTTCTTGTGCGACGAATGCCGGCGCAAGGAACGCGAACATCAATAACAAACTAATTCGCTTTCGCATTCGTTTCCACAAGTCCTCGCAGGAATGCATCACGGTAAGCGGGAGCGTACTCCGGTAAGAGGCGGTTGTGAACGCGAGGGCGTTGCAACTTACCGCCTCCCTCCCGGGCTAAGTCCCCAAATGCTCCTAATCACCAAGCGCGGGTCCCGCGCTGCATGACCCGCATCCGGGGCTTCCATTCGGTATAAAACAACCGTTGCAGCCCGGTTCGCCAATAGTAACGTCCGGGCAGTAGCAGTTGTTATCACTATTCCTCGCGCATGATGTGTTTGTGTTGCATTTACCGCCCTCCTCGGCGCGTGCGTTACGAAGAGTGTAAGCTCCGGGCGGGGCAAAAATGCAGTATGAGGCGGCGACGATCACGGCGATCCTGACCATCCACCAAACTCGCTTCATCGGTTGGTCCTCCTTTGTTTTAGTTCGGGTGGTTACAAGCGAGGCATCAAAAAACTTTCACCGCCCTGAGCGTGCCGAGGGATTTGCCAGCGGCTGCCCGGCCCAGCCTCATACTCACTAATCACCCAGGGCTGGTCCCGCGCTGCAAGACCCGCACCCGGTGCTGCCGCTCGGCACGTAGCAGCCTTTGCAGTCCGACGACGCGCAGTTACAGTTGTTGTTAGTATCTCTTGCGCAATTGGTGCTTGTGTTGCATTTACCCCCCTCTTCCTCCGCTCGAACGTTACTTAAACTGAAAGCTCCGGCCGGGGCAAAGATGCAGTAAGAGGCGGCCACAATCACTGCGATCCTGGCCATCCACCAAACTCGCTTCATCGGTTGGTCCTCCTTTGTAATGTTGGTTAGAGTGGTTTACAGCGAGGCATCGAACACTTTCAGCGCCAATGGTGCGGCAGGGATTTCCAGCGGCGACCCTACATAGGCACTTGCTGGCTGGCCGAAACCATAGTCGGGAACGTAGACCTTGCTATTCATGAAGACCAAGTTGCTGCGGCCGGGGTTGATGAATTTTAGATCGGTTCCGATCTTTTTCAGCTGCGCGTCGTACACGTCAACAACTTGGCGGCCGCTTGCGTCGCGCTGGCTGGTCCAAACCAGTAAGTTGCCGTTAGCGGTATAGTTCAGGTGGAGAATCGGCGGATAGTTGCGCAGCCCACTGCCTTGGCCCAATCCTCCGATCGTCATTTTGCGGATGTGGAGCTGTCCGTCCTTCGGATCGATAGGAAGCGGATCGAAAGGCCTGTCGATCGTCTTAGCAAGAAAGCCGTCTTCAAGCGAGTACAAGTAAATTTTGTAGGCGTAGATGTCCGAGATGTAGAGGAATTTGTCGCCTAGCGCGAAGTCGAACGCACCTGGAGTGTAGGTTGGGTTGAAAGGAACCGGTTTGGGAAGGCGATAGACTTCCTCAGCCTGCTGCGACTTCAGATCGACTTTATAGAGAATCTGTGAGACGGGAGCTGCAGCGTAGGTTTGCATGTAGAGCGCGCCGTGTTTGCGATCGAGCATTAGCTTCAGCGCCAACGTCTCCTGGGGCATGTCTTCGCTGAGTGTCACGTCCCGGATCTTGAGGAGTTCCGGCGAGAAAACGGAGAGTCTGCGTCCGTTGACCGTATAGATGTGACCGCTATCGTCAACACAGAATGGGCTCCGGAAGTCGCTAGGGAGTGGCCGCGAGTTTTTGAATCTGCCTTCCGCGTCGTACCTGTACATGAAGTTATCGTACGTGAGGTAAATGTCGCCTCGGCCGTTCACGTCGAAGACCTCGATGAAGTGTGCGGGATCCTTCCTCACTTCGCCATGGGGTCGGATCGAAAACGCCGCATTCTGCTCGTCGAAAATATTGGCAGTCTTATTGATGTTCGCTGCGGTAGAGGTTGAGCCAGTTCTTGGTTTATAAGGCAGACCTAGCGAGTTGAATACTTCGCGTTCACCGTCATGTTGGAGCTCACCACGCCAAGAGTCGAGAACTTTTCCCGCGCTGTCGACCAGAATTAGAGTTGGTGTGGTGTTTACGCCGAGCTTGTCTAAGTCAACCCCTGCGATCGTTTGCACCGAGAGTTGCTTCTCCTCGACGTAACTCTTGACCAACCTTTCATCCTTATTGATGAACGCGGCGACAATGTTGATCTGTCCAGTGTTTTCTTGTCGGGCTTCAGCCAGCGAGTTGTAGAACGGAACACTCCGCGTGCAGTAGCGGCAGTCCACATTGAGCGCCAGTATGAGGGTCCGGGCAGCCTGCTTGTAATCGACTCCCGGGATCTCCGGAAAGATGCTTCCCGTCTTGACGACTACGCTGGTTTTTACGCCTTGTGGTGCGAAGTAGCTCTTTACCAATACCCCTATCGCTACAAGGGCAAATACTACGACGACGACATTGGTCGTCACGTCAAGGATATCTTTCAACTTCTTCCGTTTGGGTAAATCTGACGAAGGTACCATCATGGTTGCCCTCAATAAGCTATGGGGAGGCGAGGACGAGATTGAACTATTTGTCTTGAGCGGCGCACAATTTATAGCCCAGCTAAGCTCTTGTCAACAGTTTTTATTCATTGTCAACTCATTAGGATTCGCCGGGCGGGTTTTTTTAATTGCTGCGTTTTCGGACTGACGTAGTTGGTCTAGCTACTGTGTAAACTGACCTCGATCAAGGTCTACAGAACGATCGACCAACGCTGTTCCATCAAATGTTTTTCGCTAATTCATCATTCAGAAGTAAGTGGCTCAAAGTGCGTCCATTTTTGAACTCGAAGGGAAATACTTCGTTCGCGAGCCGCACTCAAATGGTGGAGAAACCCGATGGAAAACATGATGAGACGGTTAACCCCCGTGTAGTAACGCTTCTTGTTTGCGTCAGCTTGCTACTGCCGATTTTCGCAACCTGCAGTGGCCCAAAACCAGTCGAAGATAACTGTTGAACTTGGTGAGCCGAATGTCTGGTCGTTGGGCCAGGCGTATTACCTGCTCTCCACAGTGCGCGAACGAAGTCTAAAGAGAGCTTCTGGCTGGATAGAGTCGCTTACACGCCCGTCGAGAAAGGCAATCAGGCCACCATGTGTATCGAGGGCAAATACCCTCCCCGCTCAAACGCATTCTGGTTATTGACGTTCCTCTCAGGCGTCGGAGTCGTTTGTCAGCGGTAAGTTGCCCAACAAATTCACTAATGGTCAATGACGTGGCCCGCCCCGGCGAGTATCGGTACCTCAACCCGCAACAACTCATTCTCAGTGTCAGGATGGACGCTGATTACGTTGGGACTCGGATAACACTAGAAACGGATGACGAGACTTCGGACATCAATTTGGCGAAACATCGGCGCTTTCATATTCATTACACCCCCACCAGTTCTTCTTGGCTCAACCTGGTGGAGCATTGGTTTCGCGAACTCACCCAGAAGCGCTTGCGATGCGGCAACTTCACCGGCGTTGATCAACTTGTTGCCGCTATCAAAGATTATCTTGCGCAAAACAACAACCACCTAAGCCTCTTGTTAGGACCGCCACCGCCCAACAGATCATTGAAAAGGTCAATCGTTGTAAAGGAATTTCTTAGACACTACACTAGCACTAGCACTAGCACTAGCTATCGCGGCGTTTAAGTTCCGGCTCACGTATTTCGAACCAAATCTCTTATCCACGTCATACAGTGTTGATTTATTCGCCCTCTGCCAGATCGTCTTGACTACCCTTGATCAAGTTGATCGGTCGTCCCGTCAGGTGCCAGCGGCTTGAACGCTAGTTGAAAACTCATCTCTTGCGGATCAAGTGGAACATATGCTGGTCTGAGGAATTTCCCGTCGCTCTTCGTCGGTGCCGTAAGGTACAGCGCCTCCATAAGGCCTCGGAGTTTACAGTTTCTTACTTCATAGACGAGTTGCGGCTCAGCCGAAATGAACAGCTGCTTGATGAGGGCCATTGGCTTCTCCACATCTATGAACACAAAGTTATTGTCCATTAGGCGGGCATCCCCCTGGCGTTTATGTTCATGGTATGTCTGAACAATCTCTGTGCCGGCTTGTCTCAGGGTAAAGCTTTCCTGGAGCATGCAAGCGGTGAAATCGAGCTCAGTCAAGAATTCTCGAGAGGCGATAACTAGATTGAAATCACGGGCAAGATCATCAAGATACCTTAGGCTGTACGCTTGCTGTAACAAATTGAGGAATTCAACGTTCAGCACTCTCGCGAGGCGCGCATCGAAGTTTCTGGTTCGAGAGTTCTTCAATGATTTCTCGTCGACGCAATTACGAGAAGGGATCTCCTTGGACACAGCACTGTAGAAATGAGCGACGACTACACGCACTGATCAGCGGAGTCAAGACTACGTGCAGTGCAGTCGATTGCTGATTACCGCAAGCAGGATTACAGCAACTTTACAACAAATCAGGATTCGGAGCCTTCTGTTCGGATCGCGAGTTAGTTGTAAGTCTTTGAAAATAAAGCCGGAAGGTTGGTAGCGGGGGGCGGGATCGAACCGCCGACCTTGGGGTTATGAATCCGGCCTGATGACAGTGCGCCAAATACGTTTTGGCCACATTTACTAACATTTTTCGCGGATCGCAGCCTGTGAGGAGTGCACCTGTCTACGTCTATAACTACCTATTTCCATTCACGACCGACACAATTTTCCCCACATACAAATCGCATCTATATGACCTGTGCACA
>DATEDU010000096.1:0-17279 GCA_035281525.1 Pyrinomonadaceae bacterium
CAGCGCTTCACAACGTAGACTCAGCGAAGGAGACGCGAACAGGCTGTCTGTTTTGCTTGAGCTACAAGCAGATTTTCTCGCCGGCGTCTGGGCTCATCACGCCCAGAAACAGGGCATTCTGGATCCCGGTGACGTCGAGGAAGCGTTGGGAGCTGCAAGCGCCGTAGGAGACGATCGCCTCCAGCGCGAGAGTCAGGGCTACGTTGTCCCCGACTCGTTCACGCATGGCACATCTGAACAGAGGATACGCTGGTTTCGGAAAGGACTGGAGACAGGCGACATTCGGCAAGGTGATACTTTTATGTCGAATTGACTTCGACGTGGGCCATCAAAGGAAAGTGATCTGAAGCTGTCGCCATCTGAGCTGGTTGAGTGACCACTTCACAGGTTTTGAGTTGTGCGGCGAATTGCGTCGGCACGAAAACATAATCCAGGCGTACATGGGGGTCCCAGGTAGGAAACGTGTAACCCTTGATATCCGGATTGAGCAAGCGAAACCCATCTGCGTATCCGGCGTCGAGCATCACCTGGATTGTCTCTCGCTGAATGTCCCGCCCACTCATCCAAACGAGTGCTCTGATCCATCTAGGCATCCGACGAACTTCCAATACTTCGCCAGGCGCTAACGTGTTGAAGTCTCCAACCAACACATGAAACCCGTGTTGATGTCGTTCGATGCCTTTCAATAACGCGCGAATCTCGCGTCCGCGCTGGCGCTCGCTCCATTTCGAAAACATTGCGCTCAGGTGTAATCCAAAGATCCGCGCCTCGCTTCCTGCCACCACCATTTCCAGAAAGGAATGTTTAGCTCCCGCAGGGTAATGCCATTCATGGTATGCAATCTCAATCCTGCCAAGATAGGCAATGGAGTGAGCCCTTTGCGCTGCCCAAAAAGGAAGTCCGGTTGATTTCGACAGCGCTTCAATCACCCTGGTGTCAATCGCTTCCTGAAACACAACCAAATCGGGATCTGCGGCTTTGATCGCCTCTGACAGACGTGCTTCGCGGCCTCTGCCGCCGAAGCGGATGTTGTAGCTCATTAACTTGAGAATCACGCGTCTGCCTCAGCCTCGACCAGGGTGAAGTAGGCTTCGTCAAATAAGACATCACGGCCGAAAAGAATGAGGTTCGCAGTTGCCTGAAAGTTGACAGGCCGCCTGACCAGTTGTTGCAAGGACTTTCGCAGATCATTCAGTCCGCGCGCTATATCAGGGTCTTCATCGCAGAGCGGCTTGGTGTGCAATCCTGGTATGTAGAAAGCGTCCGGATTCCAGTGCTCCATAACTTTTCGGCCGACCAGAGTTACATCAAGATCGCTTGTTCCCTTTCCATCAGCATCGAATGGTCTGCCGTCTTCATAGCGCTTGTTGGTTACTACACTGCCGCGCAGTGCGATGCCGGTACCTGGCGGCAGCTCCGCTTGCAATCGCTTGCGAAACGCCATCAAAAGCCGTTCGTCGCCGCCAAATCCGAGCAGTAACACGCGCTCGCGAATTTCCTGAGGAGTCATCTTCTTGATGTCTTTGGGCATGCTGTTCTCTCCTGCGTCGTCTATGAATAACCTAACTAAGGCGGTTACGCCAGCCGCCGCAGAATCTCGTTTTGTGAGAGGGAGCTTAAGGTCGGTTGGGGAACAACAGTCCGGTCACCTGACCGATTATCGTCACTTCATTGCGTTTGAATTCCTCGCGAACTTTACCGGAGAGTGGGTGCGGCACCAATATGATCTTCTCGCCCGGTGCTTCCTCGAGAAATGAACACGTCAAGCCTCGCGGCGTCAGTACATAAAACAATTCACGTTGATGGTAACTGGCATTTTCAGCAGGCATCACCTGTGTCATCAATGTGTTCACGAGTAAGCGCGTGCCCGGAGGCACCACGGGTGAGGCAAAGTTGTCGCCCTCACCAACCACAACATAACAAAGATGAAGTGGATAAAACGGACTGAGATACTCAACTTCTACTTCAGCCCACCCTTGGACCAGGCCTTCCAGAAACTCCGTTTCATTTAAGCGCGCGGCTGATCTTAAGATTGGTATTCTAACTGAGTGTTGGCGGGTAACTGTGTCGCTCGAAATCTCGTGAGTGCGCTCACTAGTGATTTCCAGTTGCTCAGCCAGGCTTCGCTCCGGTTGAAGTCCTATGGCAGCATCCATTTCCTCACGGGACAGGTGCAAAATGATTCGGAGGCTATCCAGCTTGGCGATGCCCGGCTGGCGAATCTTTCCACTAATGATATCGCCGAGCGTTGACTTACCAATCCGCATATCAGGATTGCCGTTCAGCTCAGCCAAACGTTTGCTTTCGGATACAACCTGCCTGTAACTAAGCCGAAGCAGACTCATCGCGCGAAGGATGAGTTGTCCAAGCGGTGAGTCTGTGTGACGCTGAGGCCTCCCACGTCTTGGTTCATTCAACCTGTGTTCAGTTTTTTCTATAGACCGCGGATGACGTGTTCGCAGTCGATCACTATTTGAATTACCCATACCGGCTCAGAACCTGCATACCACCGCGGCCAGATCATGCTTGGCCGTGTTTCTAAAGCGCTGGGCTGAACCTGGGCGTGGTAAAACAACTCCATCAGCCGGAGGAATTGATGGCTGGGCCTTGAGTGGTGTAATCTTACACCCACTCATTCTCGTTTGAAAATTTTCCTCTCAGTAAAGAAGGACTACGAACCCGAACGTGTCGACGCAAATTCAATCGCCAGCTGAGACCGCTAACCGCTTAGAAGACAAACAGTCACTTTCATTTACCGATCTTTTACACGCGTTAAATGTGCAGGAGACAGTTCCCACGCTGCCGCAAATCTATGAGTGGCTGGAGAGCGCTGAGTTTTCTCGCTCAGATCTTCAACCATATATTGGGTTTAAAGAAGGCAATTACTGGCGACATCGTGTTTTTCGGAACGCGTCTGTTGAAATGCTGGTCCTTTGCTGGCGCCCGGGCCATCGTACTCCAATTCACGATCACAACGGCTCACATGGCGTAGTAAAAGTCTACGAAGGTGTGATGTGGGAGACGATCTTCTGCTTCGATACCGAAAAAGGCCTCTGTTACAAGTCCGGAAAGGAACGGTCGCCTGGCGAGGTAACCGGTTCTGACGTTCCTGACATTCACCAACTCGGTAACCCAGAAGTCAGCGGACAAGATCTCATTACAATCCACATCTACGCGCCCCCTTTGGGAGTGCTGAAGACCTACAAAGTGGGTAGCCCCGATATCGATCTTTATATCCCTGACGATTCTCAAGCCTAACGTCCGACAAACGTATCTACGATCAGATCGTTGCCGTCCGTCGTCACAGTGATCATGCCTGACTTCCCCGTAGTCAAAACTTGGGCGCCACTTCCCTGCCAACGCTCAACGACTTCCCGGTGAGGATGACCAAAGATCGAAGATCGACCAACTGAAAAGATCGCGATCTGCACGCCGGTCGCTCTCACAAAAGCCTGAGTCGAAGAAGTTTTACTCCCGTGGTGAGGCACCTTCACGATATCCGCGCCGATGTATTCCTTAGATCCATGGATTGCGAGCAGCGCGGCTTCACCCGCACGTTCAACGTCACCCGTGAAAAGAATCTTGCGTTTGCCAAATTCGAGCCGCAAGACGATGGAGTCGTTGTTGCGCGAGGGAAGGGTTCTTGAAGCACGTGGCCAAAGCACTCTGGCTGAAACATCGCCTACCCGAAGAACGTCTCCCGTCGTAATTAGCTTAATCGGAACTTCCCTTTCGCTCGCCGTTCTATACAGCTTGTTGAATTCGGGATCGGCACGTGGCATCCGTGCCGTAATGATCGACCTGACATCAAAATTGCGCAGCACGTCGTTCAAGCCGTCGACGTGATCTGCATCCATGTGCGTCGCGAGTACGTAATCGACGCGGTCTAGCCCGCGCGACCAGAGATATTCCGAGACGACTGCTTCACCAATGCCGCGAATGTCGCGTTCAAATCCATCTTTGCCGCGCCTATTGAATTTCGGTTTCCCTCCACCGTCGATCAGGAGCGTCATTCCATTCGGCATCGTCACCAGCGCTGCATCACCCTGGCCCACGTCGAGGAAATCAACTTGTAAACGGCCATCAGCTCTGCGAGCGCTGAATGGATGACCGACTATGAGGCCGACCGCAATAACCTGTGCTAATGCGGAAACCCAGGTGAAGCCGAAATTGCGCCTTTGGGCCCGCGCAAACTGCTTAAATGGATTCCATCGCGCGAGGAGAACGGCGAAGAGAATTAAAGGCCCGTAGTACAAAGCATAAAGGGCACTTAGCCAACCTGAATACTCAGGCACGCGAATGGAAGCTAAACCCAAACTCGCAAAAGGATCCACGCTGTAGACCATCATCCAGTTCAGATAGTTCGAGAGGGTTATCAGTGGAGCTGCAAGCGTTAAACTGAACTGCGCAACGACTAAGCCGATCACCGCGACCAGCGATAACAGAGCGATCAGACAACTGACGCCAACGTTCAAAATAAGAGACGAGATCGAGACACGATGGAAGTAAACGACGAAGAGCGGTAACAATGTCAATTGAACGCAGAACGAGACGACCGCTGAGGCTAATGTGTAACGAAGCAGGCGTTGAAAATGAAAGTTTTCCAATCGCGCGGCACGAGGGTCTTTGATCAAGCGGTAGCGGTAATTTAGCTGAGCACTTTCCTCTCGCCAGTTGCGGTCGCTCCAGAAAAGCAACTCAGCAAAACTTCGTACCCACGCGGGACACGAAGGCGGATGCGGCGTTTCTCGTGTCGGACGCCACGCACCAATGTCTGACAATCGCTTGAGCAGCGGCCAGGCCAACACGACAATCGCCATTACCGACAAGAACGTTAATTGGAAGGATGGATCGAAGAGACTGCTCGGACGCCAGATCAGCAATGCTAGTGCGGCAGCGGCGAGAGTATTCATCGAAGCGCCATGCCGCCCGATCACCGGAGCGCAAGTCATCAGCGTAAACATCAACGCAGCCCTGACGACCGACGCCTCGGCGCCCACCGCCAATGCGTAACACCAGAGAATGGTGGTCGATAACAGAAACTGCCAAACTCGGCTCCTGGTAAAGCGGCGAGAAATTAAAAATACAAGTCCCCCAATAACGCTGATGTGCCAGCCGCTGATTACAAGAACGTGAAATGTTCCGCCTTCGCGAAAACGTTCAGACGTAGCGCGCGATAGGAAATGTCGATTGCCGAGGAGTGAGGCGTTAAGTACGCCTGCGGTTTCAGGCGAGAAATGCAAGTTGATTTGACCTTCGAAATGATGGCGCAAGCCGTATAGCCCCGCTAACAACGGACACACTCGCTCGTCGCCTAAACGCTCGATCGAGAGTGGGCTTTTGATAATTCCTGTAGCGTCATAGCCTTTGCGGTCGAGGTATTCAGTGAATGGAGCTACACCAGGATTGCGGTAGCTATCCTCACGCTTCAGTTGGGTTTGAACACGTATACGCGTGCCATAGTACAGGTCGAGCTGACGGTAGCGTTCCGCTGCGGGTTTGTCGGCGATTATAGCCATCAGTGAGACCAATCCAGATGCGGCCTGAGCGTGATTCGAGTTCTCGACCCGCACGTTCTGGACGTGCACGCGCAGATACAGACCGCCAGGAAATGTCTCCGCAGGACCGTCGAGGACACCCGTCAATTTAACGGTCTTGCCCGTGTCGATCACACCTCGATCGATGAGTACTTTTAGTCTGTCTGGTCTTACCAGCTGCTTTTCGATTGTTGCCAGACTGGCACCGGCAAGGATGAAAGCGATCACAATGGACACTGTGGCGACGGAACTTATGGCGCTGGACCATAAAGGCGGGACTTTCTGCGTGAGCAACGCGGCTGCAGCCAGCAGAGCAACGAAGCCTCCGTATACGAACAGCGTCATTAAACGAACTTGAAGGAAATGCGCGGCCAGAATTCCTGCGGCAAATGCAACCGCCAGCACGACCAGAGGATGAGGAAAGAAGGGCTGCTTGTGAGGAAGAGGTTGCATGAGGTTTAGAACGTCGAGAAAATCCGATTCAGTTCGGCGGCATAATACAACTCAAGTCCGAAGATGGACAACAGTCTCCACGTGATGTGTCTGAGGGAACATATCAAACGCGGCGATCGAATCGAGCGAATAACCAGCCGCCAGCAGCGGCTTGAGATCTCGTGCGAGGGTCGCGGGATCGCATGAGACGTAACTGATGTGTTTTGGTTTGAGTGAAAGAATGCCTTCGATAACTGCCGGTTCGGCGCCAGTGCGTGGCGGATCCAGCAACAAGAAATCCAGACCTTGCGTCGTATGTGTGCTGTGATTAGGCCCCTTAACTGAAGACGCATTGGCGCCTCGGAGCCAATCATCAACGCGGGCAGCAACGACCCGAGCATTAGTTAGTTTCGCATTCTCAAGATTTCGCCGCGCGAACTCAGCCGAAGGTCGATTCGATTCAACCCCAGTCACCTGGTTGAATCGACGTGCCAATGGAAGCGTGAACAATCCAACGCCGCAATACAGATCAATTGCGGTCTCACCTTGCGCATCCCTGATCGCTTCGCGCACGAGTGAGTCGAGTAGCTCGTGGTTTGTCTGAAAAAAGGCATTTGCGTCGAAGTAGTAGTTTTCGGCACCAATCTTTCGAGTTACTTCACGTGCGCTGAACGTCCCGAACTCAGGATTGACACTGACTGACTCATCACCAGCGACCGCATCAATGTCGACTGCCGGTATCTCCAGCGAACCGCTCTTGATGCCGGCGCGCAGCTTCTCCAGCGTCGACTCCAGTTCCGGCACCAACACTCCACACTCCGCAACATCACACACACGATGCGAACTCCGCTCGAAGTACCCAAAAGCTTGCGTGCGAGGATCGAATTGCCAGTTTGCGCGTGCGCGGTAGTGCCATTGTTGTGGTGACGGATGGATCTCGATATGCGGAATAGGATCGATGCGAGCAATACGATGCAGGCAATCGCGTATGATATCGACCTTGGTTGCCAGTTGAGTTTCATAACTCAACTGCTGAAAGTCGCAGCCGCCACAACGACCAAAGTATGGACACGGAGGTTCAACGCGAGACGGCGACGGTCTGAGAATCTCAACGATTGAGGCAAATGCAACCTTGCCTCGCGTGCGTCCGAGACGAACACGCAAGACATCGCCCGGGGCTGCGAGTGAGACAAAGATCGTCCGACCTTCAGCGTGCGCTAAGCCGACACCTCCCGGCACAATCCGCTCAATCTCAACCTCAATCGTGTCCGCTTTGGAATTTTGGGCAACGACTTTCAAATCAGCCACAGATAAACACGGATATTCACAGATCTACAAATCCCCGTCTGACGTGTACTTATTTATTCTGATCAGTTCTTATCCTTGTTTATCTGTGGCCAATTGTTCTTCAGAGATAGAAAAGACTGAGGCGGGGGATGGCGAATTGCTCACGGAGTCGCTTCAATAGAAGGTTCTCAGCCGTCTGTTCGTAGATACTCTTTTCCATATGCTTCCGATAGGGCCGCAGCTGCTCCTTCACTTCACTTCTCGCAGTCTCGAGTAGGTCTACCGACACGGTTGCCCGAACGGTGTCGCTCAACATTCTCTCCAAGCCCGTTAAAGATAGTTCCAGCTTTTGGGCGTCTGGATCCGCAGCCTCAGCGAAGTCGCGCTCCAACTCTTCCAATAGATTGGCAGCACGTGAAAGTGCATCAGCAAAATCGTCCTGACGCTCCTGCCGCGTTTCAAAAGCTTGCGCCAGCGCCGAGCGTGCACGCCGCAGATGCTCGAGGATTGCCTGCCGCGCAAACGGTAACCCCTCGTCCTCTTTGTTTTTGGAAGATGAATCCCCGTCGACGGTGGCTCCTGCGCGAGACTCGAGCCACTCCGCGTACTGAGCTTCGACTTCCTCCTGACAATACAGGAGCGTCTTCACGGTTCGTCTGCGAGGCTTGGCTTCCCATGAATCGAAAGCCTTCTCAATCCCACGCAGTGCCACGTGCAACGGGACATTCATCTCTTTCCAGCTTTCAATCAAGGCCCAATCCATCGGGCTGAGGAGCAAATGCTTTCCGCGACGACGAACGAACGTGTCTTCTATTTCTGTGAAGTAGTTGAAGTAATTCAATTCTTGGACTTTGGACTTTGGACTTTGGACTTTGGACTCACACTTCGGTCGTATACCAACCTTAAACCTTCCAGAGTCAGCGTGTCATCCACCAGCTCAATAAATTCTGAGCCCGTTGCAATCAGGCCTGCCAAGCCACCCGTCGCAATCACTCGCGCGTTACCTTCAAGCTCTCCCAGCATCTTCCGCAATACACCATCAACCAGCCCAATGTATCCATGATACAGACCTGACTGCATAGCAGTGATCGTTGAAGTTCCAATTACTTTCTGAGGCCGCCTGATATCGACGCGTGGCAACTTCGCAGTTCTTTCAAACAAAGCATCAGAGGAAATCATTATGCCTGGTGTGATTACGCCGCCTACGTATTCACTGTTTTTGTTAATGGCATTGAATGTTGTCGCGGTGCCGAAATCCACGACGACGCACGGCGCGCCGTACTTATGGACAGCAGCGACGGCATCGACAATTCTGTCGGCGCCAACATCGGACGCAGGCTCATACAGGATCTTGATGCCTGAATCAACCTTGTGATCCACGAAGAGCGGAGTCAGATGAAAATAAGTCTCCGCCATTGTCTTTAACGTGTAATTGAGGGGTGGCACCACGGATGCAATCGCTATCGCGTCGATGGCTTTGAAGTCGAGATTTGCAAGCGCAAACAAATTCCGCGCATGCACGCCATACTCATCAACCGTGCGAGCACGATTCGTCGTCAGGCGCCAATGGGCCACCAGCTCGGCGCCTCGATAAACGCCCAGTGAAGTGTTGGTATTGCCTGCGTCAATTACCAGAAGCATAAGCCAGCTCCGGACGATCTACGGGTGAGACTCCGAGGAAATCTTCTATCACGTCACATGCGTTTTTTGTTCCGTTCTCACGTCTTATCGCCTCACCAATCAGCCGCGCGTTCGACGAATAGCTGGGATCCTCCAGCAACTTTTTGAGTTCGCCGGCGACTCGCGCAGCCTGGTAATGATGACGGTACAGTGTGCGGCTCGTACCGAGCCTTCGCGCGTGCTCCGCGTTATCCGATTGGTCAAAGGCAAATGGGACGATTAACGTTGGGACCCCTGCTCGGAGACCCTGTGATGTAGTGCCCACTCCACCATGATGGACCATGGCACAACCATGCTCAAGCAGCGCTTCATACGGCGCATAGTCAACCGCAAGAATATCCGCGGGCAACGAATCAGGTGGACGATTGCGTTCGTCACCAATCAGTAGAACAGCGCGACGGCCCAGCTTTGTTGTAGCGAGAATACTTTCATGAAAAAAATCTCGGGCGACCCATACTGCCGATGAACCCAACGTGAACACAATCGGCGGCTGACCGGAATTCAGAAACTGCATTAGTTCGGGCGGCATCTCTTTTTCATGCCTGCCGTCATAGAAAGCGAACCCTGTCACGCGCGCCTGCTTGGGCCAGTCGGGCTCAGGTGGTGCGAAGATTTTTGAGAAAAGGGCGATTATGAGTGCCGGTGAGTGCTGGCCTGCAAAGACTGGATTGCCGTAGTGCGGAATCCCCAACTCCTCCCGAAGCTTATGGAAAGGTTTCGCGCGATAAGTGCTTTGCACGAGATCCATGACTGCTCGCATGAAGCGCGGACCGAGCACTCGCATTTTGGTAGTCCACGGCCAGAACGGCGGCGTCGGAGGATCGTGCGCTGAGAAAAACGATAAGGGCGCTAGTACAGTGGAAATCCAGGGCATTCCCGTTTTGCGGCCGACTAATGGACCGGCATATGTCGCGGGATGCGACACTAGCAGGTCAGCGCCTTGCACCGCTTCAAGCAGGTCGTCATAGCTGTCTCGAATGTAAGGGATGATGAGCTGCTCTACGAGAAACCTCGGACCGGTCTTCGGTTCCATGACGCGGTCCATCAATTCCTGAGCCTGGTCACTTGGTGGAGGAAGATTTGGACGGACTGCTGCAAAGAGAATGCCTGCGCCCTCGATCTTTTCGCGATAGAGACTACTGGTCGCGATAACCGGTTCATGACCACGCGCCTGTAGCTCCATCGCTATCGCCATGTAGGGATGGATGTCACCGAACGATCCAAACGTAGTAAGAACAATCTTCATTTCGAATATCGGATTGCGGATTCCCTAATGCTTTACGGTTACGTCGCCGGCGCGTACAACTCTGATGTCACCCGCTTCTGTTTCAATACGCAACGCGCCGTCTCTTTCAACCCCACGCGAAATGCCCTCGATCGTTTCGTGACCATTCTTTACACGAATTTGCTTTCCGGCTGCAAAAGAGGAGTTTTGAGACCACTCTTTGATCACTTCTTCTCTTCCGCCGTCTTGCAGAAGTGTCGCATATCGACTTTGGAACGCTTCGAGTATAGCGTGCAGGATTGCTTCAGGGTTCGGTACGGCATCTGTTGCGGACTGAATCGACGTGGCAGTTTCTCTCAATTCGGGTGGAAAAGAAGTCGCAGTTAAGTTGACGCCGATTCCCAGAACAATCGACGCTCGCGCTCCTGATTCAACTGTCTCAGCCAAAATGCCGCATAATTTTCGGCCGTTTACGATGATGTCATTCGGCCATTTGATGTCAGTTCGCAAGTTGCAGCAACGAAAAAGTGCATCGTGTACGGCGAGTGCAGCCGCGAAAGTAATTAAAGGCCACGTGCCTGCGTCGACTTGCGGCCGCAGCACGATACTGAAATATAGACCGGCTCCCTTTGGTGACGACCAATGTCGTCCCAAGCGCCCGCGACCGGCCGTCTGCTCGTCAGCGACGATGACGAGACCTTCAGACACACCGTCAGCGGCTCGCTTCATCGCCTCGAGGTTCGTCGAAGGCAGCGAGTCGAAGTGCAGAATCTGATAAGTGAGTGGATGCATCATTTTTCGCATTTTGAGCTTTGTACTTTGAGCTTTGAACTTTGTACTTGAACTTTCTTCGCGCCAAAGGCGCGAAAGAGGGTAGCCAGGGGCAAGCTCTGAGCGCAGCGAAGAGCGCCGCCCCTGGAACCATCCAAAATTCACGCCAAGCTCTGAAAGAGCGACAGACCTGAATAGAACGAAATTATCTTTCGCACTTTCAGTGCTCGTTCGTTTTAATCGTGTCTACTCCAGGGGCGTCGTGCTTCGCTGCGCTCCGCACTTGCCCCTGGCTAACATCTTTCGCGCCTTTGGCGCGAAGAAAGCACAAAGTTCAAGTTCATACCGCTAACTTGTGTGCTGAGTGGATCAGGTCTCGCACTAACACATCGAGGTTGCGAAACCGCTCGTCACGTGTCTGACCTCGAACATATCGAAAATAGATCTGCTGGACCACTACCGCAACTTTGAAGCTGGCAAATGTTTCATAGAACACGATCTCCGAAAGATCGTGACCAGTCTTCGAAGCATATCGTTCAATAATTTCTTCACGCATCATCCAACCGGGCCCATTAGTAACCGCTCGTAACGAGCTCTTCCTATCTCCTCCAGCCATCGTCCAATAAGTTAAAAACAATCCGAGGTCGATCAGCGGATCACCGACAGTACACATCTCCCAATCGAGCACAGCCACGATTCTCGATGGGTCTGCGACATCGAGCATCAAGTTATCGAGTTTGAAATCGTTATGGACGATCGTCGCGTTGGTGCTGGATGGAATGCGAGCGTTCAGCCATTCGATCACTTCATCCATTTCCGAAATCTCCTGCGTCTTGGAGCGCTGCCACCGTTCCGACCAGCCGCGAACCTGTCTCTCAACGAAGCCTTCCGGTTTGCCGATCGAGGAAATGCCGGAGGTGTAAATGTCCACTGCATGAAGCGCAGCTAGCGTGTCAACCGTCTGTTCGCTCAACCGACGACGCAACTGTAGATCGTCGAACTCGGGCGGCAGGCTGTGGCGCACGATTAGACCACGTCGTCTCTCCATTAAATAAAAAGGTACACCGATGACAGACTTATCTTCACATAACAGAATCGGCTTGGGCGCGAGATTGAAATGTGGATTGATGACTGAGAGGAGGTTGTACTCTCTCGGCATATCGTGAGCGGTTGGGGCTACCGGGCCAACTGGGGGACGGCGAAGAACAAATTCGTGAGTGCCGTATCGAATGAGGTATGTAAGATTCGAGTGACCCCCTGGAAACTGTTCGATCTCAATGTTTGAAGCAGAAGAAAGCTCAGGAAGCGCACGTCTCAAATAGTTATCCAAACTCGTGAGGTCCAGCTCCTCACCGGCCCTCACGAGTGAAGTATCGACAGTAGTATCCGCCATAAACTAAGCGACCGCACTGAATGATTGCAGGATGCGTTGCGCTACAGCCTGACGGTGTACTTCATCCGGCCCGTCGTAAATCCTAGCCGCGCGCGCATCACGATAAAACATCTCCAAGGGCGTGTCTTTGGAGTAACCGAGAGCGCCGTGGACTTGAATCGCTCTATCGATGACATCGTGCAGCACGCGTGCTCCATAAAACTTTATGAGCGATATGGCGATCCTTGCATCCTCGCCGCGATCCAACTGCCACGCGGCGTTTAGGGTCATTAACCGCGCCGCATTTATTTCGGCCGCCGAGTCGGCGATCCAATTCTGCACCGTTTGCTTTTTACCCAGCGGCTCTCCAAACGATTTCCGTTCCATCGCATAGCTGCACATCATTTCAAAACTTCTCTGCGCGGCACCGATCCAGCGCATGCAGTGTTGAATTCGGCCTGGACCAAGCCGCGCCTGAGCAAGCTTGAAGCCTTTACCTAATTCACCAAGTAGATTTCCGACGGGAACGCGACAGTTCTCAAAGCGAATCTCGCAATGACCACCGACACCGCCCGAGCCCATGACCGGTACTGCTCTTATGATATTGAATCCGGGAGTTCTTGTTGGGACGAGAATCATGCTCGCGCGATTGTGAGGATCGGCGTTCGAATCAGTTACCGCCATCACGATTGCGAACGCCGAACCGATGGCGCCGCTAATGAACCACTTGTGTCCGTTGATTACCCACTGATCTCCGTCGCGCACTGCGGTAGTGCGTAAGCCCGTTGGATCAGAGCCGGCTACTTCCGGTTCAGTCATCGCAAAACACGAACGGACTTCGCCTGCGGCGAGCGGACGCAGGTATTCGTCTTTCTGTTCGGGTGTGGCTGCAATCAGCAACAACTCGGCGTTACCCGCATCGGGAGCAGCCGAGCCAAACACGCGTGGCGCGATTATGGATCGACCGATAATTTCATTCACCAGCGCTTGGCCGATAAAGCCTATGCCCATGCCGCCCCACTCTCGCGGCAAATTCGGCGCCCATAGACCCTGGGCTTTGACTTTATCTTGCAACTCTCGCTCAAAGTCGATCGGTAGACCTTCGTCTTCGACCATCAGCCCCTCGTTGGGATAGATGTGTTGCTCCATGAAGTCAGTTATGCGTTGCCGTATGGCTTCCAATTCAGGCGGGATGCTGAAATCAATCATCAGATCAAGTCCTTATCGTCGTGCACGATGGAAAGACGTTCGCAGGAGCAAAGAATTGTAGCACCCTCTTCGGCTTTCCCTTCGGTCTGCGTTAACATGGCTTCACTCAGTTTTAAGCACAACCAGACCTAATAAAAAGGAGGACTCATCCATGAAGGCGTATGTCTTTGTGCTTTCACTTGCCGTGATCACTGCGTTTGCAGCGATTCAGAGACGATCGGCTCCTTTTCCGTCCGGCACCATTGTCGATCTGTCATACCCATTCGATTCTTCTACCGTCTATTGGCCCACAGCCGGCGGCTTCGAGCTGCAAAAGGATTTCGAAGGTATGACGGAACAGGGATACTACTATTCGGCATATAAATATTGCGCAGCCGAGCACGGAGGTACGCATATCGATGCTCCCGTGCACTTCGCGCAAGGTCGACTCTCAGTCGACAAAATTCCGCTCGAACAGCTCACGGGCGCAGCCGTTGTCATTGACGTGTCCAAACAAGCTGCGAGCAACCGCGACTATCTTGTCACGACTGCTGACTTTCAGAGTTGGGAAAAAGCGAACGGCAGGTTACCTGATGGAGCAATCGTTTTACTCCGTACGGGATTCGGAAAGTATTATCCCGATCGAGTGAAGTACATGGGGACAGATGAGCGCGGCGCCGCAGCCGTGCCCAAACTTCATTTTCCCGGACTGCATCCCGATACTGCTCGATGGTTGGTGGCGAACCGGCAGATCAAAGCGATAGGCCTGGACACACCCAGCATCGACTACGGCCAGTCAACTCTCTTTGAAAGTCATCGGATTCTTTTTGACAAGAACATCCCAGCGCTCGAAAACGTTGCCAATCTCGACAAGCTGCCGGCGAAAGGGTTTTCGATAGTGGCGCTGCCGATGAAGATCACGGGTGGCAGCGGTGGTCCATTGCGGATAATTGCGATTCTGTAGGCTCGACGGCATGATCGATTGGTTCCCGATACGACTCTCGTTCGCAGTGGCCGGCGCGGCTACGCTGATAGCTCTTGTCGCAGGCTCAGCGCTCGCGTGGCTGCTGGCTCGCAAACGTTTTCCCGGACGAAACGTAGTTGATGCGCTGATCACGTTGCCCCTCGTACTGCCGCCGACGGTTCTCGGCTATTACTTGCTGGTGGTTTTGGGTACGCGGTCGTCGATAGGCGGCTTTCTTTACAACCGCTTGGGCATCAGGCTGACGTTCACAGTTACGGCGGCGATCATTGCAGCGACGATTCACGCTCTTCCGCTCGTGACCAAGAGTCTGCGTGCGGCATTTGAGGGAGTGAATACTGAGCTGGAGGCTGCTGCTCGAACGTTGGGACTCAGCAATCGTCTGATTTTCTTTCGCGTGACATTGCCGTTGGCGTCGCGCGGCGTGCTGGCTGCGACAGCTCTTGCTTTTGCGCGCGCGTTGGGGGATTTCGGAGTAACGATAATGATCGCCGGAAATATTCCGGGTAAGACACAGACTGCTTCAGTAGCGATCTACGATGCGGTGCAGGCGGGACGAGACAATGAGGCGTTTACGCTCGCCGTCATTGTGTCTCTAATTGCAGTGGTGATGCTTTATTTTATTAACCACTTCGGCCGGCTGAGATGGTGATTTAACCCAAGAAGCCGCGGAATTTCTTTTCACTCACAGCATAACCGGGAAATACGGTTTGCAGTTTTGAAGTGCCCAAATGCTTACGCGCGATCTCACCAAAGACATCACGAAAATCGGTAGTCAGCGCCAGATCGCGTCCCTCGAATAGTCGATCGCTCTTGAGTCCGGGCCACTCACCATAAATCTTGCCTCCGCGCACGCTGTTTCCAATCACAAACATTACATTCGCATGTCCGTGATCCGTTCCCCGATTTCCATTCTCACGCACTGTTCGGCCGAACTCCGACATAGTCAGCACGATCACATCGTCCATGCGTGGCCCAAGATCCTTAACCAACGCGGCGATGCCTCCCGTGAAGTCTTGCAAGCGGTTCGCGAGTTGGCCGCGCGAGTTGCCCTGATTGACATGCGTATCCCATCCCTGAATGTCTGTGAAAGCGACTTCGAGACCTACTCCGGCCTTAATGAGTTGCGCAATTTGCAGTAGCGAATTACCGAACGGTGTGCGCGGATATTGCGCGCCGTTTTCTTCTTTGTATTGCGCGGGGTTTACTTTCTTCAAATAGTTCACCGCTTCAAAGGTCTCTTTTCCGGTTCCTCCCAACGTATCGTTAACGGCTTGATCGTAAATGGCTTCGAAGCCGCCTTGTATGGTCGTCGAAGATCTGCCAGCGCGGATTGTGAAATCCGAGAGTCTGGATACGGACAACGCTGGCGCCTTGCCTTGCAAGACTCTGGGCATTGTAGAAGTCAGAGAAACAGCGCGAAACGGCGAATCAGCTGAGTCCGTCGTTGTTTGTAAATAACGATTCAACCATCCATCTGGTGTTCCTTTCCGACCCGGCGTTGCCGACTCCATGTAATCCTGAGCGTCAAAGTGGGAGCGAGTGTTGTCGGGTGAGCCGACAGCCTGAACAATTGCGAGCCGTTTTGAATCCCATAGTGGCTTGAATGGCTCAAGCACCGGATGGAATCCGAAGAAACCATCAAGGTCGATTGCGGCTTCAGCATTTCCTGATTGCGGTTTCGGAATCGCGATTGATGGTCGCGCGTCGTAATATTCGCGTTCACCGTAAGGCACGACCATGTTAAGACCATCGACGGCGCCTCGTTGAAAGATCGCGATGAGAGTCTTGCGACGGGTACTCGAAAGGACGTTTGCCAGCACGGCACGTTCGAGGAATGAAGGCGCGGAGAGTGATACGCCGATGCTGGCGAGTGCGATGCTACCGGACTTTAAAAAGAATCTTCGATGCATACTAACCTCGTAAATGGTTAATGGTAAATGGTAAATCGTAAATGGTGGATTGTCCTGAATCTTAGACTGGAAAATCTGATGCTGCACTTACCATTTACCATTTACTATTTACCTTTTTACTGTCGTTGAAACTCAAGCGACCCGAGAATCAATCCCACAGTTGCGGCGGGCTGATCGTTCGGCGCCTTTGCCTGCTCGAGTTGTTTCTGGAGAGTCTCGCGAGTCTTCGGAGAAATATCGCCGCCGACGATTACGTTCAGAAAGCGATCCATCACACGAATTTCGTCGGCCGCGCCATCGGTATCACCGGTGAACCGCTTGAGATCGACACGCGTGCCCGGTATTCGATTACTCGCGAGCGCCAGGCCAAAGTTCAGCCGCTCGAGCAGACCACCCGGGTTCACCCAACTGTCAGCCGTATCCGAGTAACCATTCGGAGTCTGGTACATGTAAAGAGGCTCGCCCATTTTAGATATCCATTGATGCAATTGTGGACCGCCATTAGTCTCAGCTCCGAGAGTCCGGATGGCGCTGATTGCCAGTTCAAACGGGCGTTTCACTTTTCCGCGATAAGCTTCGGGAGAGTTGAACTCGGGGGAAAAGAAGATTGCCTTTAGTGTTTCGCGAATATCGCCGCCGCTCTTCGTGAACGCACTTGCGACTCGTTCGACGAGGGCCGGCGACGGTGTGTCTGAGACGAAATACTTGGCTAATTTGGTAGCAACATAGTTCGCGGTGGACGGATGACGTGCCAGGATGTCCAGTACCATCAGGCCGTCTTTGATTCCACCGCCTGCCGGAATCTTCTGGCCCAGCACTATCTTTTCGCCGTCATCATGCGCACGCAAGTTGAAGAAAAATTTGCCCGCATTCTCGCGTAATCTTTCAGCCC
>DATEDU010000097.1:0-18315 GCA_035281525.1 Pyrinomonadaceae bacterium
TACACTCGGAAAACTCAGCTATGGCTATTACTAGCTTGTGGGAGCACGGCGGCTGCTGCGTCAATGACGCGTTACGCCGCGATCACCATTCTGCCGCCGCTCGTTTTGACGGTTCTTATTCATAAGGGCCCATCGCGTGGAAGTTTCAAACGCGCTGTCATGGTAGGAGGCGTTGCACTTCTGCCGCTCGTTGGCTGGGTGATCCGCAACAGGCTGATCGCAGGCTCATCCACGGGCCGCTCGTTGGCTTTCCACTTCATCGGAACGGCTGCGGTGAAGACTTTTGTTAACTCTATAATGTTTCTCTTCAGTCCATACGATCTGCCTAAACTTGTGAAGCTATTGTTGCTTGCGATCGCCGCAGTCGTCGTCGTGTGCGCGTTATGGATGGGCCTCCGCGATCAAACTGGTACAGCAGATCGTTGCGTCAGGTTCTTTTCGGCAGTGATGGTCGCGACTTATGTGTTTTTCCTGGCCGCTTACAATTCGTTTGCCAATCCCGCTGTCGATCTCGGATCAAGGGTGGCCCTGCCCGTTTACGTATTCGGAATAATTCTTATCTTTTCGTTTGCCGAGTGGAAGAGCGCAGTTGGCAAGCGACGCGCACTTATCTGGTGCGTTATTCTTTCATCGCTTGTTTTGTTCAGCGCCAATCTGCGGCCCGCTGCCTACTGGGTGTTCAACAGACATCGTGAGGGCGAGGGATTCACAAGCCGCGCCTGGAGAGATTCGGAAACTATGAAATTTGTAAAAGCTCTCCCGTCGCAAATGGCCGTTTCCTCAAACGCTGCTGATGCTTGCTACCTATTTACAAAGCGCGAAGCGTTGCGTCTTCCCGCTAAGTACGATCCCACGAGTGCACGCGTCAACAGCTATTTTGCCGCAGAGATGGCAGCTTTGCAGGATGATCTTACGAATAATCACGCTGTCCTTATTTACTTCGACAAAATCACCTGGCGATGGTACTTGCCGGATCGGAATGAGTTGGAAGAATCACATAAACTGCCAGTGATAACACGCTTTGCGGATGGGGTCGTATACGGCGTTGTGCCTACTCAGTCCTTAGCGCCGTAGTCGGATCTAACCTCGCTGCGCGAAGAGCTGGAAGCCACGAAACTTCGACAATTGATGCCGTCGATAATCGGACAACTGGGCAAAGTGGAGCTTACAAGTCGGTATCCTGAATTCCTTTAGAACTTTTGGAAGGTTCTCTTAAGATCCGCTATGAGTTTGACAGACTTCACCCAATAGTCGCTAAATCCGAATTGTAATTGTCTATTTGACAAATTCGAATCTACTGAGATTAATGAAGGTACGAAGGTGACGAAAGCGTTTCTGAAACGGTCGCTCAGCCTCTTTTCGCCAGGATCCTTTTGGGCTGCGGGTACCAAGAGATGATCCTTTAGTAGCGCTGCGTTATAGGGGAAACGGATGAGAATCCTGCCGCGTTTCACCTGGCCACGATTCAGGTCGCAGCGTAAAAGTTTGCGACGCTTGTTTCGAAGTCTATCCGTCGCCTCTATCGTTCTGGGAATTGAGATCCTGGTCTTCCTCTTACTATTACTATTAATCTCCACCGGCAATCGCTCCGCATTTCTTGATGGGTTTGGTCGGCACGCGGATGTTCTTGCGGCACTGTCGTTGCTCGTTTCCTTCATGCTCTTCCACTCTTTTGTGAGTAACAGGCTCATATCACGGATTGAACGCTATTTCTTTCCTGGACCTTACCAGGAGCGAGGCATTTTCTTTAGTCTCGGTCAACAAGCGCGTGCAGCGGAAAATATTGAGCAACTGTATACATCTATTGTCCGCCGCATTGCAGAATCACTGGAGTCTGAAAATGTATCGCTTCTCGTTAGAAATGAAAGAAGCGGTGACTATGTTTGTCGTGCTTCTTCAGCTGGCGAACTATCAACAGTTAATCAAAACGGATCCCAAATCAACGGGGCAGCGTCGAAACTGATATTAGCTCGCGACGCTTTCGTCGTGAAACGCCTGAATCATCTTTCAACGCCACTCATGATCGACGACAAGCAAATCGACATTTGGGCACGTGCTTTAAGTAATGCGCCGGATCCTCTGCGCCAGTCACGCATGCGGGAGCGAGAAACCTTGCGGCAGCTAAAATCACATCTGTTGGTCCAGATCAGAACGAGGGAACAACTAGTGGGTATTCTTTCCCTCGCGTTAAGGCGAGGGCATTTTGGCTACTCAAACACAGATAGAGAGACGCTGATGTCTGTGGCAGCCCAGCTGGCGCTGATTATCGAAAACTCTCGACTAGCCGAGAGGATGGTCGTCCAGGAGCGGCTCAATCGCGAGTTAAAGCTTGCCGCGCAAGTCCAGCGTCGATTGCTGCCAACGAAGGCACCACAACAGGGTTCGCTGGAGTTGGCAGGGTTTTGCGAACCGGCTCACGGTGTCGGAGGTGATTACTACGATTTTATTTCGGTTGATAACGAGGGGGTTGGCGTTGCTATTGCCGACGTTGCAGGAAAAGGGATGCCAGCTGCGCTGCTGATGTCTACTGTGCAAGCGACCTTGCGCAGCTTGACGGCCACAAATGGCTCACGGGCTCCATCCGTTCCTTGGCTCGCCAAAATGGTCGGCAAACTCAATCATCTGATTTTTAACTCAACGAGTGGTGAACACTACGTAACTTTGTTCTATGGGTTTTTTGACCAAGCTACGCGCAGTCTGACCTACGTGAATGCCGGTCATAACCCTCCTCTCTTCGTACGCCCCACGATTACGACCGATATTAGTCGGCTCAATACCGGTGGTTTAATTGCCGGCGTCTTCGAACACTGTGATTACGAACAAGAAACCATCCAAATGCAATCGAACGATCTGATGTTTCTCTATACAGATGGCTTAAGCGAAGCCATGAACCCAACCGG
The DNA here is from genome assembly GCA_035281525.1 of Pyrinomonadaceae bacterium. GTDB lineage: Bacteria > Acidobacteriota > Blastocatellia > Pyrinomonadales > Pyrinomonadaceae > PSRF01. The sequence goes on from DATEDU010000097.1 coordinate 2,901, forward strand.
TGAGGAATTTAGCGAAGCCAGAATACAACAGACTTTGACCGAATACGCCCAACTGTCGGTTGAAGAAATTCGGGATCAAATGATGAGCCGTGTTAAGGAATGGTGCTCAAATGTTCCGCTTCATGACGATCTTACCTTTGTCGTCATGAAGGTGAAGTAATCATCACGCGCTACGGTTCGTTGTTCAGGCGATACGAATTAAGTTTTCTGATTCAGCAACAGCAAGGCATCGAAAAGGGCAAAAATCATGACGACATTTTGGCAGGACCTGCGCTATGCCGGGCGGATGTTGATGAAGACGCCAGGTTTCACTCTGGTTGCGGTGATAACACTTGCCCTCGGCATCGGAGCGAACACGGCTATCTTCAGCGTTTTTGACGCTGTGCTTCTAAAGCCGTTGCCCTTTGACGATCCTGACCGACTGTTCATTGTTTCCGAGAAACCACCGAACGGTCTGCGCAATTCAGTTTCGGCTGCGACGTTCCTCGACTGGCAAAAACAAAACCGAGTTTTCACAGAGATGGCAGCGGTCAATGAGGCCACGAGCAATTTTAATCTTTCAGGAACTGACCAGGCGGAGAAAGTTACAGCTCTAGCTGTCACCCCGAACTATTTTAATGTTCTCGGTGTCCAGCCGGCGCTTGGACGCACTTTTCACAGTGATGAAGACCAGCCCGAACAGCACCCCACAGTCGTGCTAACCCACAAGTTATGGCAACGGTTGGGCGGAGATCCGAAATTGGTTGGCAACTCTTTAGAACTCGACGGCGAAAAATGTACAGTGATTGGCGTGCTCAAGTCGAACAGTAGCTTTGAGCGAGCGTCGACGCAATTGTATCTGCCTCTAAGCCTCCACAAAAACCGCAGCGATCGGCGTGATCACTTCCTCCGAGTCTATGCGCGATTGAAGCCCGGAGTCTCACGCGAACAAATGCAGATGGACATGGATTCGGTCGCCGCGGCGATCGCGGAGCAATCACCAGAGACAAACAAAGGATGGGGAGTAACGATTGATAGTTTGGGCGAACGGGTCGCCCGGCCCGTGTTACGTGACACTGTTCGAGCGCTCTTTGGGGCGGTCCTGTTCATCTTGCTTATAGCGTGTGCCAATGTTGCAAATCTAGTACTCATGCGTACTGCGGGCCGCTACAATGAGATTTCAATCCGGGCGGCCGTCGGCGCGAGTCGGTGGCGTATTGTGCGTCAGTTCCTCACCGAGAGTGTGCTGCTAGCTCTCGTCGGTGGAGTTGCCGGAATAGCATTGGGCGCCTGGCTTATCGGTCTGTTTACGACGTTGATGCCTCCGCTCACGCTGCCCGCCGAAGCGCATATTACTCTTGATGGGCGCGTCCTCATCTTTGCTTTCGGGTTGACGCTACTCACCGGCCTACTGGTTGGGTTAATCCCAGCGCGACAAGCCGCGAAACCAATTCTGACGGAAGCTTTAAAGGAAGGACGTCAGAGTAGCGCCGTCGGCAGTGGTCACCTTAGCAAACTTTTTATCGTTGCTGAGATAGCGCTCGCGCTCGTCCTGCTTACAGGCGCGGGATTGCTCGTTCGGAATCTGCTCGAACTGCGAAAGACTAACTTAGGTTTTCAGCCGACTAACCTCTTGACGTTACGCATTTCGCTGCCCGAATCGAAATATAAAACACAGGAACATATTGTTAATTACTTTGAGGAGACGTTGCGACGAACCACTGCATTGCCTAATGTGGATCGCGTCAGCCTGGCAACCGATTTGCCCCTCACCGGCTGGTCCTACGGAGAGGCGATTAGCATCGAAGGCCATGCCGCAACAACTGAAGCGCAATACATCCCAGCACATTATCAGCGCGTCAGTCCGGATTACTTTCGCACACTGGGCATCCCAGTCGTGAAGGGTCGAGCATTTACGGCGCAAGATAATTCCAGTGTTTTGCCCGTCCTTATCATCAACGAGACCGTGGCGCGGCGGTTTTTCCCAAATGGTGATCCCATCGGAAAACGCATTGTTTTGACCAGCCGCAACCTGGCGCTCCAAATTGTAGGCGTCGCCGCTAATGTGCATGTTTACGGTTTGGGGGACCGTCGGCCTCAGGAAAATCTCGAAATCTACGTGCCCTTTGCGCAGGATGCCGCGTCAACTTCATATGTCGCTATACAAACGACTGGCGCGCCCACGCAAATAGCGAACGCGGTTCGGCGAGAAATACAGGCGGTTGACAAGACGCAGGCCGTCGGTGAAGTTAAAACTATGGAAGAAGTCGTCGATCAAACACTTGCCGACAAGAAATTCAATACCTTATTGATAACGTCCTTCGCGGCGATCGCGGTCATTCTGGCTGCAGTCGGAATCTATGGAGTCATTTCGTATGCGGTGGTGCAACATACGCGCGAGATTGGCATTCGAATGGCTCTCGGCGCGCAGACGAGCGATGTCCTTAAATTAATTTTGGGTCAGGGCATGTTGCCGGTTGCGCTTGGAATAGGTATTGGCTTGGCCGGCGCATTTGCGGTGACGCGCTTGATTGCCAGTCTTCTGTATGCCGTTACTGCTACAGATCGAACGACATTCATCACTACGCCGGTAGTCATGGCTTTAACCGCGTTCGTTGCCTGCTTGATTCCGGCTCGGCGCGCGACGAAAGTCGATCCGATAGTGGCGCTGCGCCATGAGTAGGATTGACGTGGGGAATTGAAAAGGGCAACGATGCGCTCAGCCGCTCCGTGCGAGCGCGCGTGAGAGTTTTGGGGTTCGACCATACGCCATCCGATCTGAACAACGACAAACGGAGGGAATCATGTTCACAACCTTGTGGCAAGATATCCGATATTGCACTCGAACTCTATCAAAGAATTCTAGCTTCACACTGGTTGCTGTAATTACGCTCGCGCTCGGCATAGGGGCAAATACAGCGATCTTTAGTGTTGTAAACACGGTAATACTGAAACCATTTGCGTTCCACGAACCAGAGCAATTGGTTGTCCTCTGGGAACGCTCCTTAAACGAAGGCTTGCCCCGGATGGTCGTTTCGCCGGCGAACTTTGCTGACTGGCGACATCAGAATCAAGTCTTTCAGGATATGGCGGCTTACAGGGTGCAGGATTTCAATGTTTTATGGAATGGCGATCCTGAACGCGTACGCGGAATGCGTGTGTCATCGACGATGTTTTCATTACTAGGTGTTCGTCCGTTAATGGGTCGCGATTTTCAGCCTGATGAAGATGGGCCGGGCAAACCCGCAGTAGTGATCATTAGCCATAGTTTCTGGCAAAGTCGTTTTCATGGCCGCCCCGACGTAGTCGGCCAGCCGATCGCACTCGCTCCGGAAGCCGCCACCATTATTGGAGTCATGCCGCCTGATTTTGATTTTCCACCCCCGATTACCTTTCGCGGCGAAGCACGCTCCGTAAAAGTTCAACTCTGGACGCAGTTGAAATATGCGTTGGAAATGGACCAACGGTCCGCGCATAACCTTTATGTACTGGGTCGGCTAAAAGCCGGCGTGTCACACACGGAAGCCGAAGGTGATTTGCGTACGATCACCCAGCGGCTGGCAACAACTTTTCCAGAAACAAACAAAGGTTGGGATGCTTACACTGTGCCACTACACGATCAAGTTATAGGAGACGTTAGCATTGCGCTTTGGATTTTACCGGTCGCGGTGGCTTTTGTTCTCCTGATTTCGTGTGCCAATGTCGCTAACCTGCTGTTGGTGCGTGCCACGGCTCGTGAACGCGAAATGGCTATTCGCGCGGCACTCGGTGCTGGCCGGTTTCGATTGATCCGCCAAATGCTCATTGAAAGTACGATACTGGCAGTGCTGGGAGCAGCAATCGGTTTGGTTCTCGCTCTGTGGGCAATGAAACTCATTGCGGCACTGGCACCGCAAAATATTTATCGACTCGACGCAGTAAGCATGGATGGCCGCGTGGTCATTTTCACAGTTTTTGCAACGCTCGTGACTGCTCTGTTGTTTGGATCGATTCCTGCGCTCAAGGTTTCACGGATCGATCTTACAACAGCTTTGAAGTCTGGTAGTGCCCACGTGGCTGGGAGCGAAGCATCGATCTTCCGGAACCTGTTTGTAGTAGGCGAGATTGCTTTAGCGCTCCTTCTTCTCACCGGAGCCGGATTGCTTATTAACAGCTTCATTCGTCTGCAGACTACACCTACCGGTTTTCAGCCAGAACAAGTGGTGGCCATGTCGTTGAATTTGCCGCGAACTTCGTATCCCGATCCGCAGTCGCGCTTAGGCTTTACGGCTCGCCTCATGTCGCAGTTAGTTACATTGCCTGATGTGAAATCAGTCGCGTTCGGCACCAATCTTCCGCTGGATGTGGGCTTGCAGGGAACTGAATTCAAGATTCATGGTGAACCTTCAACAGTAGCGCAACCGCATACTCAGGTAAGCATCGTTAGTCCGGGCTACTTTGAAACACTTGGTATTCAACTGATTAGCGGCCGCGACTTTACTCAATCTGATTCCGCTGACCGGCCCGGCGTTGTCATTATAAATAGCGATCTGGCGCAGAAATATTTTCCCGGAACCAATCCCGTAGGAAGGCGAATCGAGATGGGATTTCGGACCGGTGTACCGCTGGAGATCATCGCAGTTGCGGCGAATATTAAGCAAACGACTTTACAAGCTGACTTCTCACCAGGAATGTTCATACCGTATACGCAATCACCAACATCTTTGCCGCTGATTTTCGTTTTGCGAACTGTAAGTGATTCAGCGGCCGTCTCAGCTTCTGTACAACGAGAAGTCCGCGAATTGAATCCGGAGCTTCCGGTGTACGACGTGAAGACGATGAAAGATGTGCTTTACTCAGCCACTACTCGTCCGCGCTTCATGACAATTCTGCTAGCTGTTTTCGCAAGCGTTGCGGTACTGCTCGCCGCGATCGGTATATACGGCGTAATGTCTTACACAGTTGCGCAAGGCACACGTGAAATCGGAATCCGAGTTGCTCTTGGCGCGCAAACACGTGACGTTCTAAAGCTTGTGATCGGCCGTGGGCTGCTGCTGACGATCGTGGGCATGAGTGTTGGAATTGCGGGAGCATTTGGCCTTACGAGGTTGATGTCTACTTTATTATTCGGGGTGAGTCCGACTGATCCCCTAACTTTTGCAATTGTGTCCGCAGGTTTACTCATCGTTGCATTGTTAGCGTGTTACATTCCCGCGCGTCGCGCGACGAGGGTTGACCCGCTTATCACGCTCCGTTACGAATAGCTTAGCTCGCATAGTCTCAGTGACTGCTTTCCACAAAAGCAGTTTCACACTACTCAGCCCGCAGCGCGGTAGTGGGATCTAACCTTGCGGCGCGAAGAGCTGGAAGCCACGAGGCCATTATTGCAATGAACAGGAAAAGCACTCCGACCGCTACAAACGTAACGGGATCCGTCGGCGTCACTTCGACGAGCATGCTTTCCAGAATGCGCGTAAGTCCATACGCCGCGACCAGACCGATGGCAATACCAATCACGCTAAGGTAAATTCCTTTTCCTACCATCAAACGGAAGATGCGCGACGGCGCGGCGCCGAGAGCCATGCGCACTCCAATCTCAGCAGTTCGCTGCCGGACGGAAGTCGCAAGTACGCCATACAAACCTACCGCGGCAAGTAGCACTGCAATCGTCGAAAAGACTGCAATCAGCAATAGTGAAAACCGTGTCTGTGCCTGGGCTTCGACCACACGCGTATCCATTGTCTGCAGCTCGTTGATGAACGTCTCATTGCCACTTCTTTTGACCACATCACGCACGGCGCCGGCAATGCTCGCCGGATCTCCATCGGTTCGCAACGCCCACCAGGAAGCAGCCTGGTGATTCAAATAACCGTCGGTGATGTAGAGTTGTTCTCTGCCCGGTTCGATCAGAGATGTGTTGCGCTGATGAGCCACGACACCGACGATCTCTCCCCATTGAGCCTCAGGCGTGCGCACACGAAACAGGATTTTCTTGCCGACCGCAGACTCGTTTGGAAATGCCTTTGCCGCGAGTGCTTGATCAATTATGAGCATGTTACGGTCAGGCGTGTTGTCCTCCTCCGTAAAGGACCGTCCGGCTAGTACTCTCGTGCCCATCGCCTCGAAATAGCCGGGAAGTACGATCTGAAGATCAGCGGCCTGAAACCTCGTTGGATCCTGGAGAGCGTCTTCTTTTCCCCAACGCACAGGACTAAACCCGCCGGCGAGCGGCAACGGGAATGACGCAGTGACACTGTTTACACCTGGAATCGCGTCGAGTTGTTCCCGAAGCTGACGTTTGTAGTTAGACAGTTCCTGAGGTGTGTTGCCGACGTTGCCCAGGAGTTGAAACGTTAGCAGCCCGCGCGGTTCAAATCCCAGACTGACACGTTGAATATTTAGAAAGGTGCGGAACATCAACCCTGAGCCGATCAGGAGTACAAATGCGAGCGCAACTTCAACTACCACCACTGCGTTACGCAGCCCGGCTGCGCCGAGCGCGCCAGTTCTCCCGCTAGCGCGTAATGTGTCGATGACGTTTGGCCTCGCAGTGCGAAGGGCCGGAACTAATCCAAAGAGCACAGCAGACAACAGTCCGGCTAATATCGAAAATGTCATCACCTGCCAATCAATCCCAATCGCATTCAAGCGAGGTAGATTCTCAGGCGCGATCCACAGCAGTTGTCGAATACCAAAATACGCTAGCCCGACCCCGATGGCCGTTCCGAGAGCGGCTAATACGAGCGCCTCGGCGAGGGTTTGGCGAATTAGCTGCCACCAACCAGCACCCAGCGCGGCACGAACGGCCAGCTCTCGTTCACGAGACGAAGCTCTCACTAACATGAGGTTTGCCACATTCGCACACGCAATCAGCAGCAAGAAAATGACCGCACCCATGAGCGCGAGAATCGTGGGCCGAACTTCGTCCACAAGGTGCTGCTTCATCGGCACCAGTTGGAAATATTGACCGGCTGTCTTTGAGATTGTGTTTTCGTCGCGAATTTTTTGGCAGACGCCCTCCGCTTCGACCTGGGCTTGCGCCATCGAAACACCAGGTTTGAGTCGCCCAATTACGCGCCACTGCACGTTGTTACGGTTGGCTACGTCGTAGGGAATACGCGCTGCAAGCCAGATGCTCGGAAACTGTTCCATGTTCGCCTTGGGCGGAAACAGCAATTCAAAACCCGGTGTGAGCACGCCCACGATTATCGGCGGTGGTCCAAACGCGGCAGCCACGGGAAGAGTTTTGCCAACCACAGATGGATCCCCACCAAACCGTTGTTGGAAGTATTCGTTGCTCAGAATAACCATGTTGGGTAAGGGAGGTGGTGCGTTATTGGCTTGATTATTACCATCCCCGGCTGCTGGCGGAGGTGCCTGCGGAGTTCCATCGGACTCCTGAAAATCTCGGCCTGCGACGATTGAACCTCCCATCATTTGAAAGAAGTTAGTTGATACGGCGGCGGCGCGTATCCGCTCAGGCGTTCCGTCCAAAGCAGGCAGAGTGAAGCGAAACGTTTGGACGGCAGCGAAATCCTCGAAAGTGTTTTTGGCGCCGTTCTTTAGATCGAGAAAGTCGGCATTAGAAAGCGGAAAGTCTTTGACATTCCGTTTCTGCAGATCGCCTCGAACCAGCACCAGTTGTTCTGGATTCTTATAAGGGAGTTGTCGCCGCAGCACGCCGTTAGTGACGCTGAAGATAGCAGTGCTGGCGCCAATAGCCAGAGCGATGGTGATTATGACGGTGATGGTGAATATGGGACTCTTGCGCAGGGTGCGAAACGCGTAGGCGAAATCTTTTAGCATGCCGGGAGTTTAAACTCTCTGCTGATTCTGAGCCAAGGGAAAATTCGAATACGAAAAATCGTAGAGGTATCTTCGCTTCAATCTTCAGCCAAGCGAATTGTCTTCCATTGCATCGCTAGGTCTGCACTCGCCATTCCGCCGCCAAAACATTGACAGCGGCAGCGAGCAGGCGTATAGACAGGGCGGGAGGAAAAACTCATGCTCACGCTCACTCGAACTTCTCACTTTTCTCATTTTCTAACCATCACAACTAGTCTCTTAGTGACGGCTCTTTTCTTGCTGGCGTTGGCTGGCCCTGCAGGTGCCCAACCGCGAAAGGAGAGGGCGGTAAGAATCATCACCTTCAAAGATCAGCCGGTCGATATTGTTGCGCTTAAAGTCAAAGGTGCGCCAATAGAACCCGACCGAAAATTTGAGGGTGATACGGACTGGCTTACCGGCATGACCGTTACGATCAAGAACATTTCACACAAACCAATCGTTTTCGCGATGGTTTTAGTCACTGCTCACCACGAAAAGGATGGCGTGCGAAAGAAATTCGAAGGGAGGGATTTTGTCGTCGCGACTCACCTGATGTATGGCGTCCGGCCCTTGTTGCCGGGTGAACCTCCTCGAAGCTACCGCGCTGTTCCGCTTCTTCCCGGTCTGACAGCGGACGTGGTGCTCTCTGAAAGGTCGCGCGATGAGCTTTATTCGCTTTTGACGAGTAGAGATTCTTCGACTGATATCCCCGAATTGACACTGAGGATGTATCAGGTCAACTTCGAAGGCGACGATGAGACAATGTGGTTCCACGGCCTAATGCGCCGGCGTGACCCGAATAACCCATGGCAGTTTAATACAATCGACCCTCCCCGTCCGTTACGAAACTACTATGGCGTGATACCAATCACAATGGAATCTCGGAACCATCTGAGCTGCATTCGCTTTCTGCGCTTAGGTTAGATTCGATTTCTCTTGAGTACCGAGAAGACAAGCGACGAGACCAATATGGCAACGTGTTCCGTTATCGCGCCAAGCTAGATAGCGCGCAGCAGTCGCGAGTCGGACGTTGGGCGTATGACGTTTTTCTAGCTCAATGAATGGCTCGTGGTCGTTGATCGATCGATCGTATGGTGCCGGCGGAAGCAGGGCTGAAAGAAGTCAGACAGTGTATTTGTTAGTTCTGAGTCTTCTTCTTATCGGTGGCGGAGTTTCCGTACGCCAAGCGGTGCAGCATGAGCCACCTGAGTGGCGGGTGGTTTGGGCTGACGAGTTTGACTACAACGGCCTGCCTGATCAAACGAAATGGGGATATGACGTTGGAGGTCATGGCTGGGGTAATAAGGAGCTTCAGTACTACACCGAGCGACGAAAAGAGAATGCTCGGGTCGAAAACGGGCACCTCATCATCGAAGCGCGGCGGGACGGTGGGCAAGCGCGGCGGGACGGTCAGGATCACGAGTACACGTCGGCACGCCTGGTTACTAAAGGGAAAGGCGATTGGACTTATGGCCGGTTCGAAGTGAGAGCGAAGTTACCGTCGGGCCGTGGGACTTGGCCCGCGATATGGATGCTTCCGACTTCGAAAAGCTACGGCAAGGACTATTGGCCCGATAACGGCGAGATTGACATCATGGAGCACGTTGGTTTCGATCCGGATGTCGTGCATGCCTCAGTTCATACGAAGGCCTACCATCATTCGATTGGAACGCAGAAGACTGCGAAAATAGACGTCCCAACCGCGCGCAGTGAATTCAATGTCTATGCTGTAGAGTGGACGCCCGATGAGATTCGTGGCTATGTCAACGACAAACATTACTTCACGTTTAAGAATGAACGTCTAAACAACCCTGCCAGTGATTACAAGCAGTGGCCATTCGATAAGCCGTTTCACCTCATCCTTAACATTGCAGTCGGCGGCATGTGGGGTGGGACGAAAGGAGTCGACGCGGCAATTTGGCCTCAACGGATGGTTGTCGACTACGTTCGAGTCTATCAACGCACGCGATAGACAATTTCAAAGTGTAAGAAGAATCGGCGATCTTCGCGCCAAAGGCGCGAGAGATGGTAGCCAGGGGCAAGCTCTGAGCGCAGCGAAAAGCGCCGCCCCTGGATGGCAAGGCTCCACGACCAAGCTCTGAAAGAGCGTAAGAACCTACGCAGAGGCTAAATCCTCTTTCGCACCTTCAGTGCTTGTTGTTTTGCTCATATCTATCCAGGGGCGTCGTGCTTCGCTTCGCTCAGCACTCGGCCCCTGGCTACCATCTTTCGCGCCGTTGGCGCGAAGAATTGGCCTTCTCTTGCGTTGCAGATACTTGAATTCGCCAGACGGCGCGCCAAGGTGACCAGCAGAACGAGAGGCAGTGGAATGAGCAGCACGTAGAGTGAGTGCTCCCAGAAATCTGTTCCTTTACGATAGGCGCCGTTGGCCATGGGAATGCCCAGCATTATTGCGTAGTAAATCAATAACGGAAACGCCGATAATCGTAACCACTCAGAAACGGAGAGTTGTAACCAGCTTTTCGAATGCTGGGCACTGACCTTCTCACTGATGATGAACAATATCAGCAGGAAGCCGAAGTAAACGAAGATGCCTTCGAAGCGGTGCAGTTGATTAGCTGAGAGCCAACTCACGTCGAAGGATGTTTGCTGCATCCACAGTGCGATTGAGATGCGGACAGTGTTCGCGATGAGCGTCGCGAGATAGGCAAACACCGCAGCAGCTGGTATGAACGTCCATTTTTGTAGGGGCGTCCCTCCGTGGGCGCCCCTTTCTTCGTCCTTCGTTGGGTGCATTTTGGAATCAAGGGGCGTCCACAGAGGGACACCCCTACTGTCTTCAATCTCGCGCGTTGGAAGGGGCGCCTTAGGAGAGACGCCCCTACTGACCCACAGCTTCCTTAAAGAAAGCATCAGGAATGCTGTGATCAGGAAATTGACTCCCGCACATGAAGCCGCGATCAGGTAAGTCCGGTCGCTGCTGAGGTAGCCTGCGTGCGACTCAAACTCGAACTGCCGGCCGGTGATGAACTCAACCAGGACGGTAGTAGGGGCGAGGATCCACCGCAAATCATTAGGACTTGCGGTGGAGTAATAGAGTTTGAGTCCTAACGCGCAGAGTAGGATGACAAGCAATTGCGTGCCGCGTCTGGGGGTGAGTAGATTCTTGATACTTAACATGATTGTCGAATGCATCGTCTCGATGACCCACCCGCTACCGCGGGTGGTACGACACTCCATTGCGAGTTGTGAAAATTGCAGGTTAAGGAGCGGGGGCGCGGCGCTGAAGCGCCTTGCCCCCTTCCTGACTTGCTAATTTCCTAGCCTCCTTGCTGGTTTCCTAGTCTCCAAAGGCGGCGACGGAAGATCATAACCATTGCGATCGCCACAGTTAACGCAATCAGCCAAATGATCTCAGGTTCACTTCCAACGGCCAGATTGCTTACTCCCACCGGCAGCGGCAGAGGCTGATCAACGTCCTCAGCCGACCCGTGATGATTCGTCACCATTTCGCGAACGGCGATGAAGGACGTGTACTGCGTCAACAAGTTGTACTTCAAACCCAATGCGGTGATGGCGCCTTCTGTTTCGGGATTCTCCTGGTAGGATCCGTAATCGGAAAGTTCGGCAATTCTCGAACGCGCCCACAGGTAACGCAGCGCACGATTCGCTTCTTCCGGTTGAACGCCGGCTACATTCAGGTGAGTCACGTAATCTCCACGACCCGTCTTGCCGTGCAACTCAAAGCTTCCACTCGGTGAACCACGCCATTTGCCAAACAGGATCACGGGTCGCTGCGCAAATAGATCTGGTAGATGAGTCGTGTGCACGTCATACGTGTCAAACCCAGGCGAGCTCACCTCAATATCAGTCAGCACCGGAGTCTGAATGTATTCGCGGAACTTGTCTGCCACGGCCGGGGCCTCCGACTCTTCGGTGACGACAAAAGGCTCGCCCATTCCAGCCTTTGCTACTCCTTCGATCAGGTAACGGTTTACTCCTGAGCCAATGCCGAACGAGAACACGTTAGTCTGATTGAGATTTTCGCGAATGTAGTCGAACACTCCAGCTTCGCCGGAGATATAACCATCTGTTATCAGCACGATGCTGCGCGAAACATCACCCTGACGGGGAATTTCCATGCCTTGTTTCACTGCAGCCAGGAGCTCAGTTCCACCTGAACCACGCTGTTGCTCGATCAGTCCAATCGCTCTGGCGATGTTCTGTTGGTTCGCCTGGAGCGAGGTTGGTGAAAGCACGCTCGCGTCACCCGCAAACAGCACCACGTTGAACAAATCAGAAGGTCGTAACTGGCCAATCAAATCCCGCAGGAGCTTTTTAGAAATGTTCAGCGGGAAGCCTTCCATCGAGCCGGAAACGTCTACGACGAAAATATATTCGCGAGGCGGTATATCTTCGTTGGCTACACGCGCCGGGGGCTGGGCCATGTACAGAAAGAAGTTTTCATCCTCGCCCTGATACAGAAGCAGGCCTGACGCGATCTGTTCACCTGTCAGCCGATACCGCAGGATGAAGTCGCGATTTCCTTGAAATGCGTCTGCTTCGTCCAACGTAAGCTGAGCGATACTCGCGTTGTGCCATTGCGGAGCAATCTTATGTGACGTACACGCCAATTCCTGGATCGGTACGCCCGCAGAAATTCTGGTGGAAATGTGAAGGGTGCTGCTGGGCTTTTCGCCTTTATGAAGGTATGGACTCTGAACAAACCGATTCTGTTTGCGCCCCTTTGATTCTTCAGAAGCGTACCGAGGGCCGACAACTGTGGGATAGACCACTTCATAAATACCGTCCGTCGACACCAACAACTCGGTATAACGAAGCTCAATGTCGACCTGCTCGCCTGGCATCATGTTGGCCAGGTTCATCGTAAAAACGTTCGGCCTATCCTGCTCGAGCAAGGACGCGCTCTTTCCCTCTTGCTTCGCTTGTTCGAATTCTTTTTGTGCCTTTTCGCGTTGTTTGATTTTCGCGACTATGACCTGGTCGCCGATTTTCATCCGCATCCCATATACGGCGGCTCGCGTCGACGCGGGAAACACGTAGCGTGCGTTGATGGGCCGTGAGCCTTCGTTGCGGTACGTTTGAACTACCGTGACATCCGCGATTACGCCCGAGACGTCTATTTGCACGCGAGTATCTTTTAGCGGCAGCCGATCTACGTTCGGGTCGCCCTGGACGAAGAAGTAGGGTGAAAGAGTCTTATCTTCAGGTTCTGTGTAATCTTCTTCCTCACCTTGGGCAGAAGTCGTCTGCGTTGGGGCCGAGAGGGACAAAGAAACAAGCGCTATTGCAATCAGAACCAGACCAAAAATGCGCACTTTGAAGTGCATGTGAACCTCCGTTTTGTAGGCGCTGAGCGCCGGTTGTTTCAAAAGAGGCTTGAGGCCTCATAAGTTGCGCTCCGCGAACCGAGGAGCGTTTCAGACAAATGAATCGTACGAATCGGAGGGGTTTGAGCTAACGTTAACGACCACAGAAGATCACCGTACTGACCACAGTGAGGGCATGTGATGGCCGTGGAGTGGAGATCGGTGAACTACTCCCGAATTTGGCAGTTCTCATTCACACGGCGCTTCAGCGCGGTGATTAGCGGCGGCGCACAAGGGGCAATCGTTTAAACGGTTTTCCAGTCATTCTCATGCTGAGATCACCGCGCTGAAGCGCGGTGTGAATGAGATGGCGAAGGATTTTGTCAGTGGTTCTGAGGTGCCGCTTGAGTGTGCAATCTGCTGCAAGTGCAGGTGAATCAAAAACTTGGATTGGTTCAGATAAAGTTGTTCACAGATTTTTCCACAGGCGGGCGTGGAAATATGTCGAATTGGTTGCGGGGGTCCAAACCCTATCCGCAGATTACACAGATTAGAGAAAACAAACAGCAGCCACAGATGACCACAGATCTACACAGATGAGGGGCCGGGAAGTTCTTGCATTGTTGGATCTGTGTTTTATCCGTGGAGATCTGTGGCCGATTGTTTATGTAATCTGCGTAATCTGCGGATAGAAAGTGAGGGGTCAGACTTCCTGTTCGGTTTCGTCCCATTGCGCGACCATCTCATACGCTCGGCCAAGCACCGGTCGCGGTCGCGAGCCATCTGCCTGCCCAATTAAACCTTCGCGTTCCATGATGTCGAGAATCGCCGCGGCGCGCCCGTAGCCAATCCGCAGCCGTCGTTGCAGTACAGACGTGGACGCACGCTTCATCTCGACGCAGATTCTTAGCGCCTCCTCGAATAGTTCATCGTGCTCTCCAGCCGCGCTATCCAGCCCAAGCGCCTCTTCCTCTGATTGCGTAATCGTATCGTCGTACGAAGGCATACCCTGCGCCTTCACGTGCGAGACGATCCGGCTAATCTCTAACTCATCAATGTATGCTCCATGAACGCGAATCAGACGTGACGTGCCGGGCGGAAGGAAGAGCATGTCGCCTCGACCGAGCAGTTGCTCGGCGCCATTGGTGTCGATGATTACGCGCGAATCGATCTTGGAAGACACGCGATAGGAGATTCGGGAAGGGAAGTTGGCTTTGATCAGACCGGTGATGACATCAACAGAAGGTCGTTGCGTAGCCAGAACCAAGTGGATACCGACCGCTCGAGCCATCTGCGCCAGACGTGTAATCGAATCCTCAACCTCACGACCTGACATCATCATTAAATCTGCCAACTCATCAATGATGATGACGATGTACGGCAGAGTCTTCCAAGGCTCGTTTGTCTCGCCGTACTCCTTCACGAGATTGCGCCGCATGACCTCGGTGTTGTAGCCGTCGATATTGCGAACGCCCCATCCCGCCAGCTCGCGATACCTGCGTTCCATCTCCCCGACAGCCCACTTCAGCGAACGAGCCGCAAGCTTGGGATCGACGATGATTGGCGTAGAGAGGTGGGGGATGTCTTCATAAAGCCCAAGCTCGAGCCGCTTCGGATCGATCAGAATGAACTTAACTTCATCAGGGCGGGCACGGTAAAGAATGGAGACGATTAGCCCATTTACTCCAACGGACTTGCCGGAGCCCGTTGTTCCGGCAATCAATAAATGCGGCATCTTCGCCAGATCGGCAATGTAATTCAGGCCGTCGATTGTCTTGCCGAGCGCGATGGTGAGCTTCGAGCCGGACTCGCGAAATGCGCGCGACTCGATGACTTCACGCAAATAGATCGTTTCGCGTCGAGGGTTGGGTACTTCGATACCGACGTGAGGCTTGCCCGGCATGCGATCGATGCGGATTGATTCCGCTTTCAGCGCCAGGCACAGGTCGTCAACCAGCGAGACCACGCGAGAGTACTTAACTCCCGGATCAGGCTTGAATTCGTATGTGGTAACTACCGGCCCCGGGCAGATGTGCTTGATCTGCCCAGTCACATTAAACTCTTTGCACTTTTCCGCCAGACGGGTCGCAAGACCAAGCAGTTCCGTGTCCGCCTGTTCACTTGGTGGAGGCGCCTCATTCAAAAACTCGAGAGGCGGCAAAGTGTAGTCCGTGTAGTTCGCGCGGCGATCAAAAGGAAGTTTTCCATTGCCCGGCGCCTCCGCCTTCTTGCGCAGAACTGAGGCGCCTTTAACCATGTCCTCAACTTCGACTTCGTCATCGGCAACCATGTTCCTGCTGGACGGATACAGCGAACGGCGGCCCGAATTTTCGACTACA
>DATEDU010000098.1:0-5411 GCA_035281525.1 Pyrinomonadaceae bacterium
CAGAAGCTGGGATCGAACGGCTTGTTAAGTGCACTCCCGCAGCACCTGCTGCTTGAGCAACATCCGCACGATCATTAACCAGCAAACGACTGTGGCTGCCACCCGCAATCGCCGCAGCACGACTCGTCAAATCAAAAAGAACCTTCGTTGAGAGATTTTTTTCCCGAAGCTGCATGAGGTCTATTTCAGCACTGACTGCTGCTTCGACCAGCTTCAGCAGGCGTGAGAAACTTTCACTCTGTGGCGTTGTCTGGAGGGTTGTCTGCCCGCTCGTTATCAGGTAAATGATCTGCTTTGTCAGATTGAGCGGCATCTTTGTTCACATGTTTGGGGGATTGCCCGTTTCCCTGGAGCGCCTGAAGTGTCTGCTTGAAATGGAAAATTTCCCAGAAAGCCATTCCAAGGTTAAGAATCCCGACACCTGTCACCGCGCCTCGCATCCAACCCGAAGCCACCACACTCTGTAAACCATAAAAGCCGGATTTGCGAGCCGCGTACAGTAAAAAATAATTGTTTCCCCAATCACTCAAACCTAGAAAACCTTGCGGGATCCAAGGCAGAACGGTCAGAACAATGCCAATCTCCATGCAAAGGATGATGTAAAAGATGACGCTGAGCCTCGCTGACATTTCGTGAATCGTAAATAGTGAATGGTAAATAGTGAATGGCAAATAGTAAATGGTGAATGGTAAATGGTAAATGAACTTAGAACAAAACCTCGTAGTTCAGATATCTTCACCATTTACTATTTACCATTTACTATTTACCTTTCCGCTTCTTTTGTTCTTTCTGAGCTTGGAGGTCTTTTAGTTTTTCTGCAACTCCCCGGTATCCAACGTCGACACCAAATACTTCAGTAAACATTTCGATTGAACGATTAAGGTCGCCCATTTGTTCATAAGCCACTCCCAACTCATACCGTAGCGCCTTGTATTCGTCATCAGCCTGCCCCGGTGTTTCAAGCCCTTTCTTGAACCAGATTGCCGCAGCACGCGGGACGGCTTTTTGCAGGAAACAATGACCTAGCATATTGCAGCATTGAAAATAGCGCGAGGTTCCGTCGCCCTGTTTGGTTAAGTTCGCCGCCGTCTGGAACTCCTGGATGGCTTCATCGATGAGCTCCATCTCCTTGTAAGCAGTGCCCATGTTGTAATGAGTCTCAAAATCTTCGTCGCCCGACGGTTCTTCCTCAGCGGCTGCGCGAAACTCTTCGAAGATCTCAGCCAATCCGGGATCGATACTCTTGCCGTCTGACGCAGGAGCAAAAGTTTCGGCCGCTACCGGAGGCGCTTGAGCGGTTTTTTCTGCGACAAACTCCGAACCGTTTGGAGCAAACGTCTCAGAAGCGACCGGGATTGGACTCGCAGGCGCTTGTGCAGTCTTGAGACTATTTCGGCGTTCATCGATTTCCGGACGAGAACCAAACTGCCGCTCCATTAAATCGAGGGTGTCAGCCGCGATGTCGACGTATCCCTGAGTGATATAGAAATCTACACTTTCCAGTTCCTGCCGCAGCATCGCGTCCGTATTGCCGTGAGAAGGCGGTGCCGGCTCCGATGGCGTGCTTTCATCAAGCGATCCGCCTATTTCAAATCCAGCGAAAGACGACTCCATGTCGCCGGCAGAGCTAGCAACGGGTTCTTCATTGAGGTCCGCGAAAGAAGCGCTGGCGTCTACGGCTGGCTGATCAATCGCCGGCTCGGCGACGGTATTCCATTCGAACTCATCAACTTGTGATTCCGCAGGTGCTTCAGTCTCCTGGCCGAGAATGGCGAAGCTTTCAAACGAAGGCACCTCAGCAGACGCTGGTTCGGAACTAAAAGCGGGCTGCTCATCATCCCGAGCGCCACCCAGCTCTTCCAGTCGATCGGCATAACGCTCATCAGGAATGAGCCGAACGAGTTGAGTTAGTGCGTAACGTTCATCTTCGACCAGTCCTGAAGCGCGTGCGGCTTCCGCGAGTCGCTCCAACACCGAACGCAGATTGTCCATGTCGCGCTGCCACCAGTAGATCCGTACCAGCAGCCGCAACCCTTCAATGTGTTCCGGGTCCTGCACCAGAGCTTCGCGCACTAACTCGAGCAGCTCATTCTCTTCCCGAGCTGCGAGTAACTGCTCAGTGATTCCGGACAGAACTCTGATTGCTTCGTGAGCTTCGCCGGCTTTCAAATAAAGCCGAACCACGTCGAGCAAGCGAATATAGTTTGAACCATCCTGAGCAATTAGCGTCGTCGTAACTCGCTCGGCACCCTTTGCGTCTTCTGCTGATATGTACGTTTGGGCCAGTAACGAGAGCAACTCCTGATCGTCAGGCCGCTCAGCAACTACTCTTTCCAGAATCTCGGCAGCTTCGTCGGCTGAGCCGAGTGCGACGTGAGAAGACACGACGCCTTTCAAAGCTATCTCGTCATTCGGGCTCAGCTCGAGACTTTTGCTATAGGCAGCCAGCGCCGGCTCAGACTGCCCAATGTCGAAAAGACGCGTTGCAGCTTCTTTAAACGCAGCGGCTGCTTCCGCCTCAAGTCCTTCTTTGAGATAACCGTCGGCAAGTTTTATTCTGATGTCCGTGTTATTGGGATCGAGGTCAGCAACTTTATGTAAGACTTCGAGGGTCTGTTTTGTTTTACCAGCCTTAGTGTAAACGTCTGCTACGATGAGGTACTGGCTGCGAGCGTCTGCGGTCAAACCCTGCGTCGTGTAGAGAGCTGCCAGCTTGGAAGCAATCGCGGGATCGCGCGGCTTTAGACGCTCGATCTTTTTGTACATTGCGATCGCCTTAAGCGTGAATTCCTGTTCCCGGTAGTGCTCGGCGATTCGAGAAAAGCACGAAACGGCTTCGTCGTTTTGGCCCGCACGCGAATAAAGGTCTCCGAGCATGTTCAGAGTAGTCAGATCGCTCTCGTCATTAGCGACGATCTGCTTGTACTCCTTGATCGCGGCGTTTATTTTGCCTTGCGACAGGAATTTCTCAGCGGCTTTAAGAACCTTAGCCTTTTCGAAAACCATCGGTATTAGTATGTATCGCCAAAAATGGCAGCGGCGTCAACCGTAGCGGGAGGACAGATCGACGAGTTCGATTCGGCAATCGCCGTGGTGGCTCGGCGACTATTGCTCCGCAACGAACCAGTCGAGATACGCTAACACGCGCAATTAAAGGTGTCAACGCCGTTATTTTCAGAGGTTTGCGAGCCTTAGTTTCCGCCTTTTTGCTTGAACAGATCCACATCAGAAGTCGTCGCTGAACGCATCGCAACCGTGGGCTTCGTGCTGTTTGCGGTGTTCGCACCGCACTCGATTGCCGGGGCGGAGATCGCGTTGGCGATTGTAGGCTTTGGATGGTTGCTGCGTACTTTAGTCCTGCGCAAGACCGGCTTCCGACGCACAGCTCTGGATTTACCGATTTGGCTATTTTTTCTCTGGACCGTCGCATCATCTTTTCTTTCCGAAGAGCCCCGCATAAGCGTTGCAAAACTCCAATCAGTCTGCGTGTTCTTTCTCTTCTATCTGACACAGGCGATTGTCAGGCGGCGCACGGCGGTGATGCTGGTTTGCATCACGATCGTGTCGGGTTTGGCGGGAACCGTGTACAGCATTTTCGACTTGCTGCGTGGCCGTGGGGTCGTCGTCGAGTCAATTTCGAGTGATAGCCCATTCATAGGAGTCGTCAATTCCGGAGATGCCATCTGGCGGATAAATGGTCAGAGAGTTTACTCGATAGCAGCAATAGATGAGGCGATTAGTTCCATGCGAGCCGGGACAACTTTGGCTGCGAGCGTTATCTCGAGTGGCGAGCACGTAGAACGGAGCGGTTCTGTTGTAACGGAGGAAATGAAAAGAAGTGCGTCGCCCTCGGGGATTACCGGAACAAGTCGTACGCATCGTTTTCGCGCTTCCGGTTGGACCAGGCACTACGAGACGTACTCTGAAATTCTACAGATGATTGCTCAACTCTCGTTGGGACTTGCGCTGGCCAATTTTAGAAATCATGGTGCAAATCTGCGATTCAAGTTAGCACTCGCTGCTGGTGTTTTGTTGGCACTTGGTATCGGGCTGGCGGCTATGAGAACTGTTCTGGTTGCGTTTGTGATCGGCGCTTCGGTCATTGCGTTTCGCGCGGCCCGAGGATGGGCGCGGGCCATCATTCCGGCGACATTAGTGATCGTCCTCGCTTTTGGAGCGATTGTAATTTCGCGAACTCGTGCCGAAGGTGCGTTGTGGTTGCGAGACCCGAGCGCCGATTTGCGTGTCGCGGTAGCAAAGGTCGGCTTATCACGAATAATGCTTCATCCGGTCTTCGGTCACGGCATGGATGCAATGCACTTGCACTGGAACGAATGGGGATTTCCGGGGAAAGACATGCTCGGAATGCATTCGACTCCGTTGCAACTTGCTTTTGATCGAGGTCTGCCTGCGTTACTTTTCTGGATCTGGATCATGGCTGCGTTCTGGCTTGTGACAAGTCGAGCTGAGCGTGAGTTTAGGGACTCAACTGATACTGATCGTCACGGCTTGTTGTTGGGTGCCACCGGAGCACTAGCGGGATTTTTCGTGAGCTCTCTAGTGAACTACAACTTCGGTGACGGCGAGGTCGCATTGATGTTTTGGTGGCTGATGGGTGTTGTAGTAGTGCTCGCTCTCAAAGACGATAGATTAGCCACAGATAAACACGGATAAGCACGGGTCAGAAAAGAAAGAGCAGTAATGAGTGATAAGTGATAAGAAAACCCCTTGTCACCTTCGTCTTATCACCTCATCACTTATCACTTATCACTTATCACTTGCACTTACATTGCCGGTTGTTGAGTTTTTCGCTGTGCCCAGAACCAGTGCACGACAAACCAGATCGCAAAGCTAAGCGCCATCATAATAATAGAGATTCCCGCGGGACGCGCGGCCGGTTCGATCATGGCGATGATTGATACTGTGCCCGCGTATACCACTAGTGTTGCAATCGCCGAAGTCACAACGGCTCGCGGGGCTGCCATCAGTCGAGTTGAAACGAGCAGCAACACGATGAAATTGAACAAGACACCAATACTGACCAACGCGTCAATAAAAGTACCCAAAGCGAATGGCAAGTAATGACGCGCATTGGCCAGAAATCTACCGGCGACAAAAATAGCTACAGCGTAAATCACAATTGCGATCGCGAGATTTCGAATGGCTTTCATGACGACTCCTTGACCAACGTTTTGCATTCTTTCTTTTGGGGCAGTTCGTAACAGATCGACAAGAGTATTAAGCCAGAGGCGACACGCTCGCGTTCGCCTCGGGTCTGCTCGATAGCAGTCACGAAAGACCTGCGTCATGTGCGGCCCGTACTCGCGCCGAAAGTTCTTCGGGTACGCGAACAGCAGCAAGCCGTAAATGCGGCCTGAGACAATCTGCGGTCTATCATGAACTGGCTTCAT
>DATEDU010000099.1:0-5404 GCA_035281525.1 Pyrinomonadaceae bacterium
CGTTCACAAACAGTCGGGTACCGCGACGACTCACCAACGCCTGTCGAATAATTCCAGCATCGCTCGCACTTAGTACCCGCCGCAGGATAAACCTTTATCGATACTCCGCTCGCTCCTTCACCTGACTCAACAACATCTACCTGCGACACAATGAAGATGTAACGCAAATCGTCGCGATAGCGTTGGAGCAGATCGTACGCATCTCCGCTGGCAGATATTTCGACGCCCGCCTCGAGCGAGCTGCCGATCTGTTTCGCAATTCGGGCTTCTTCCAGGAGTCGCAGCACGTCCTCACGAACCTCAAACAGCAGCGCCCAATCGGAGAGTAAATTGGAATCACCGAAACCACCGGCGTCAGGCAGCGTCGTTAGATGCACTGACACAGCGCGTTCTTCACTTTCAGCTGCAGGGAGATTCTCCCAAATCTCGTCCGCTGTGAAGACGAGTATTGGCGAGAGCATTCGGGCCAACGCATCCGCTATCCGGTAAAGCGCTGTTTGCGCCGACCGTCTCGCCTGACTGCGCGGAGCGAACGTATAAAGCCGATCCTTGATGATGTCGAAATACCGCGCCGAAAGAGTTACCGTGCAGAAGTTGTACAGGGTGTGATAGACGACGTGAAATTCGTAAGCTTCATACGCCTGGCGCACTTTAGCGATCACGGCATCCAGTTCAGCCAGTGCCCACCGGTCGATCTCAAGCAGTTCGCCTGACGGAACGCTGTCACGCTCCGGATCGAAGCCATAGAGATTACCTAACGCAAACCGCGCTGTATTCCTTAGCTTGCGATACCCGTCGGTGACTCGCTGCAAGATTTCCGGCGAGCAACGCATGTCGTCAAAGTAGTTTGACGACGCACACCAGAGTCGCAGGATCTCGGCGCCAGACTCTTTGATTACTTCACCCGGAGGCACCGCATTGTCACCAGACTTGTGCATTGCCTTGCCTTGCGCATCGACAGTCCAGCCGTGCGTCAACACGGTCTCATACGGCGCGCGGTCGTGCACTGCCAATCCCAGCATCAAAGAAGAGTTGAACCAGCCACGAAACTGATCGCCACCTTCGATGTACGCATCGGCGGGCCAGCGCAACTCTGGACGGTTTTCCAGGACGGCGATGGAAGAAGATCCACTGTCGAACCAAACGTCCAGAATGTCGGTTTCCTTGGTCCACTCGGCCGTTCCGCACTTGCGACACTGATAGCCTTCGGGCAAAAACTCATGCGCCTCCCGCGTATACCAGGCGTCTGCCGACTCCAGTTCAAATACATCCGCGACGCGATTAATGATCTCTGGCTCGGCTACGGCTTCCTTGCACTTTGCGCAGTAGAATACAGGAATCGAAACGCCCCAGACCCTCTGGCGCGAGACGCACCAGTCGGGCCTGCCTTTGAACATGTTGCGCATACGCTCGCGACCCCACGCGGGCAGCCAACGCACTCGTTCGATCTCTTTGAATGCGCCATCTCGCAATGAAATGCGGGAACCATCGGTGAAGTTCTCCGTGTAGTTACTCCGATCACGGCCGTCTTCGTCCTGCTCGACTACCGGCCCACCGGCGCGATCCATCGAAATGAACCACTGTGGCGTTGCACGAAAGATAACGGGATTCTTGCAGCGCCAGCAGTGTGGATAGCGATGCTCGTAAGTTTCAGTGAACAACAGGACGCCGCGGTCGCGCATGAACTCTACAATGCGCGGGTTCGCTTCAAACACAGTTTGACCCGCAAAATGTTCTACGTCAGGCGTGAACCGCCCGGAGTTATCTACCGGACAGTAAATATCGAGCCCATAGCGTTTGCCGATCACAAAGTCGTCGTGACCGTGTCCCGGCGCTGTGTGCACTGCGCCCGTTCCGGCTTTGCTTGTGCTTGATTTTTCACGCGCGTCCTTCACGTCGAGCTCAGTTTCCGCGTCGGCTTCGCCACCGAGCGTAACGTGCTCGCCAACCATCAAAAGCGATCGACGATCGAGCCA
The DNA here is from genome assembly GCA_035281525.1 of Pyrinomonadaceae bacterium. GTDB lineage: Bacteria > Acidobacteriota > Blastocatellia > Pyrinomonadales > Pyrinomonadaceae > PSRF01. Next base: position 1,977 of record DATEDU010000099.1, read on the forward strand.
TGGATGGCGGCATTCGAGCCTGTCGAGCTTTGCTCCAGGAAAGCGCGCGAGCACTTTCGGTTTGACGCCTTCTCCTCGATTTAGATCACACTTCTCGACTACCGCCTCCAGGAGCTCCGACGCCACGATATAAACCTCATCTCCGTATTCGAATGCCGAATATTCGAAGTCAGGATGGACTGCGATACCGAGATTTGAAGGCAGCGTCCATGGTGTAGTGGTCCAGATCAATACGAAAACGTTCCGACCGGCGAGCGCCGGATCGATCAACGCGGGATCACTAACGAACGGAAACTTGACGTAAACCGACGGACTCGAATGCTGATGGTATTCGACCTCGGCTTCGGCCAACGCCGTCTGATCGTGAATGCACCAGTAAACGGGCCGCGCACCTTTGTAGACGTAACCGCGCTCAACAAAACGGCCAAAGAGTCGCGCCGTTTCCGCTTCGTAATGGTTGGACATCGTGAGATAGGGATTGTCCCACTCTCCAAAAATGCCCAAGCGTTGAAAGTCTCTCGTCTGCCGCTTCAGCGCTTCGGACGCATGGTCGCGGCACGCTCGACGAATGGCAATCGGAGGCAGATTTGCTTTTTTAGCTCCCAATTTGCGGTCGACATAAAGCTCGATTGGCAGACCATGACAGTCATAACCGGGCACGTACGGAGCGTCGTAACCCATCACCGTACGAGACTTGACGATGAAGTCCTTCAGAATCTTGTTCATCGCAGTTCCGAGGTGAATGTCGGCGTTCGCGTACGGCGGTCCATCATGGAGGATGTATTTCTGAGCGCCGGCTCGCGTCTGACGGATCAATTTATAGATGTCGAGGTCGGCCCACTTTTTCAAGCGAGCGACCTCAGACTGCGCAAGATTGGCCTTCTGCGAGAATGCAGTCTTTGGCAGGTTTATCGTCTTCTTCAGGTCAAGAGTTGTTTCTGTAGACATAAGAACAATTAGTCTAAAGTTAAAAGTCCCAAGTCCAAAGTCAAACCCTGGACTTGGGACTCTAGACTTAAGACTCTGGACGGATTAGCCGATGAACATCTCATCCTCTCCGTAGATTTGATTTATGGGCTTCGGAGCGGGTGCTACCAGCACTTCGAGACCGCGTCGGAAGCCCGCCATAATCGCCGCCAGCTCACGCGCGGGCTCGACCACCTTACGCTGAATAAACTCGGTAGTCGAAGCAACCTGCTTGTGCGTTCGGTCGATGGTGCGGTTCACCAGTTCCACTTTATCCCGTGCCTGTACGGCTCCCTCGCTGACCAATTCTTTCAATTCGCCAACTTCGCTTTTGATGATGGCCATTGATTCAGAGAGGTGCATCGTCGCTGTTGAAAGATGGCTCGAGACGGCGTTGAACTGTTCTGCAATCTGCTTGCCCTGCACCGCAATCTGACGGCCTTGCTCGCTTAACACGGTGACTCTTTCAACCAGGGGCTCGAGTTTCACTTCGAGGCGATTCACCGACTTGACCGCGCGGTTGACAAATACGGCTATCGCGACCATCGCGAAAGCAATGACGATGAACGATAGTGCAATAACAACCATGACCCAGAACATCGGATCGTTAGTATTCATTTGCAGCGCGAGCAACATGCGTCAGTTTGTCTTCTCGTCGTAATTTGGAGAAGCGTCGAGCCTGCCCGACAGTTCCGTCTTCCTTTTTTCTTCCTGGTAGGCTTTGCGGCCGGCGTCGATTGCTGCTGCCACCGTTCCAGTTTGACGCGACGCGGTTTCGCGAGCAGCCTTCGCAACCTCGCCAACTTTTTCAGAAGCTGTCGAGTAAAGCTCCGCCGCTCTTTCGCGAGTGCTTTCGTAATACTCACCCGCACGCTCGCTCAGTTGTTGAGCAGCTTCACGCGAGCGATCGATGCCTTTGCGCGTTGCGTCCGCAATGTCTCCGCGGAGTTCCTGGCCGGACTTCGGAGCAAATAAGAGGGCAATGATTGCGCCAATGCCGCCGCCGATAAGTAAATATGTCAGGCGAGTTGAGATGCTGTCGCCACTGTCTCGCCGGTAATCATCACTTCCCATGAGGGGATTCCTTTCTTCAGACGCGTTGGCCCAAAGAGGGCCTTCGCAGGTTAGTTTGTTGCGTGGAAAATCTGGCTTGGACTATAGCAAATAGGTTTGGGCCCGCGCAAGAAAGTGCTGGATCACTCGGAGCGGCGGCGGTTGCCATTGTATTGGTCCAGCTTGCGATAGAGCGTTTTGCGACCGATGCCCAGTGCGCGGGCAGCGTGAGACTTGTCGCCTTTAGTGTAGTCGAGCGTGGCTTCAATCGCCTGCCGCTCAATCTCCTCCATAGAGGAAGGCACGGTTACTTCGAACGTTGTCGTGCGGCCTTCACTGGCAGCCTTGGCACGCTCGACTTTGATTCGATCTCGTTCCTCCAGCGCAGTCTTGTTGATTGCTTCAGGAAGATCCTCGAGCTCTATTTGCCTGCCAGACGCAATGATTACTGCTCGCTCGATGGCGTTCTCGAGCTCGCGAATGTTGCCGGGCCATTGGTAAGTCATCAAAGCCTGCAACGCATCTTTGGAAATTCCTGAAATAAATCTACCCGTCTTGTTTTTATAATGTTCGAGAAAATGAATGACCAGCAGGTGAATGTCTTCCAATCGTTCGCGCAAGGGGGGCAGCACAATCGGAAAGACTGAAAGACGATAGTAGAGGTCGCGACGAAAAGTTCCGATCTCGGTAGCCCGCTCGAGATCGACATTTGACGCCGCAATCACTCTTACGTCAGTCTTCAGCACTTCGTTGGCGCCGACGCGAGTAAATTCGCCATCCTGCAAGACACGCAGGAGTCGAACCTGCGCGGACAGACTCATCTCTCCTACTTCGTCCAGAAACAACGTACCGCCGTTGGCCTCTTCGAATCTTCCGCGCCTTCTGGTGCTGGCGTCAGTGAAGGCCCCCTTTTCATGTCCGAACAACTCCGATTCCAAAAGATTTTCGGGAATGGCGCCGCAGTTGAGCTTCACGTACGGATGGTTCTCGCGACCGGAGTTGTAATGAATCAAATTTGCGAGCAACTCTTTCCCGGTGCCTGATTCTCCCTGAATCAAGACGGTGGTTTGCGCGTCGGCAACACTGAGGGCCAATTCCATTGCGCGGCTGATGGCTGGAGTTTGGCCGATGATGCGATCTTCTCCGTAGCGCTCGTGCAGAGCGCTCCGCAGTCGCATCACTTCCGTTGAAAGCTGATCGCGTTCCAGGGCCGTACCGATCTGATCGGCGATGCCTTCGACCAAAGCCACTTCATGATCCTGGAACCCGGCTCGCGCGCCACTCCAAACCAAGCCCAACAAGCCGAAGTTGTGTCCACCAACTCGCACGGGCGCTACCAGCGCTGCGCGTCCTCCGAGCGTTGCGTTAAAAACAAAACGAATTGGAAAAGGAAGATCGGTATCAAGCAA
>DATEDU010000100.1:0-5943 GCA_035281525.1 Pyrinomonadaceae bacterium
GACATATCGTAGGATTCTAATGGTCCATCCGTCGCTACCAGGACGATCTGCTTTTGGGCCATCAGTTTGAGCACTTCATCGCTCACATCGTAAGCATGCTCGACTGAATCAACACCCGCATCTACTGCGATACGCACCGCCGCATCCTCCAGCGCGTGCGCGGTAACACGCCGCTTCATTCGATGCGCCTCTTCGACGATGACCTTCACTTCTTCGGGCGAGAGCGTACGCCCACTCTGATCGACGATGATCTTGATCCAAATCGCGCCGTCATAGACCGCCTGCCTCACGGCACGGCGCGCATCGTCGACTCCGGAGACAACAGCGTATTCCTGGTCGATGATCTTCTGGGTCTCTGGTGTAAGCGGTCCGAACTGTGCTCCTACCGGAGCCAGTGGCCGTGTGGTGACAATCATGCGCGGCCCAACCACCCATCCATCTGCGATGGCGTCACGCAAGGCGCGGTCGCCATTCATGCCCGAGTTACCAACATCACGTACGGTCGTGAATCCTGCCTCGAGCATCTCGCGTGCGATCACCACACCATGTAAGGCGCGCTTTGCGGTGCTCCAGCGACTCACTACAAGGAGTGTGTTGATGTCCTCATCGCCCGTATCGATGTCGACATCCATCAGCAGATGCGTGTGACAATCGATGAGGCCCGGCAGCAACGTTACGTTGCCGAGATCAATCACTTCAACGCCTGCTGGAATCGGTAGCTGCGAACCAACCTTTGAGATCTTCCCGTTCTCGATCAGCACCACTGCATTAGTGACGATCTTGCCGCTCACTACATCCAGCATGCGCGCGGCGCGAAGCGCGGACGATTGAGCGTGCGCGGTCGCTTGGCACGCAATGAACAGACCCATAAGAAGAAAGGCACAGAGCCAGGTCCTCAGGCCATTGAAGGCCTTAAAATTAGTTTGTGTCATGAGATTGAAATCCTTAGAAGCTACGCCTGAACAGATAAGACAGCTTGATGAAGAAGGTACGCCCGTTTCGTCTGAACCCAGGTTCCAGTTGACCTGTAAAACGATTGAAGCCGTTGTGATTGATATCGTCGTTATAACCGACGTAGAACGCGGTACCGGGATTCGGTGTCCAGCCGAGCAAAAACTGTCCGCGCACGTTGGCCTCGAGCGAGTCGTAGTCAATGCGCGCGCGCGCGAAGACGAAACGACTGAACTGGTAAGTCGAGCGTAGCGAAAAAATATTGTCGTCGAAAGCTACGAGACCGGTATCGTTGCGGACCAGCCGATCCTTCGTGTACCCGAGATCTAATCGCAGCACACCGGTCGGCTGGTAAGTGAAGTTAACGTCGGCGCGAAACTCTTTTCCCGGGCCTGGATCCTGCGGCGCATCCGGATCGAGGAGTGCCGCAGGACTGACGCGTGGAAACTTTGGTCCAGCTCCGAAATCGAGATCAAACGCATTCCAGATATAACTAATGTTGAAATCGGCATAGAACTTTTTGGAGGGTGTCGTTCCGCCGTAGACGGTCGCGCTATGCCGGGTAGTGGAGCGTTCGTTGTCATTGCCGAGAAATGAGCCGACGGCGCCGAACTCGGTTTCAAACAAACGCTCGTAGCCGGTGGAATATCCGAAATTGATAGAGGTTTGACGCTGGAATTTAACTCTGAACTGAGCCGAGCTGTTCCAGTTTTGCATCCGTCCCTGCCAGTCAAAATTTGTGCCCGCGTTATAGTAGATTCTCCACGATACGAGCTTCGCCTCCGGCTTTGGGTCGGAGGTGTAACGAAGAGTGAAGTCTTCCCGATTCGTGTTCCTTCGCTGTGTGAAACCGAGCTCTGCGCGATAGTCGCGCGTGCGTCCGCTCCCGCTAAAATTGTATGAGAGGTTACGTGCGGCCTTGTCATAATTCCAGTAATACCCGAAGGCATTCCCCGTTCGATAGATACTTCGTCCCTGCTCAGGGTCGAAAAATAAGCGACGCGAGGTTGTACCCAACACCTGGAACGTGAAGACGGTTTTCGGATCGAGACGAAACTGGCCGTCCAAGCCACCCAGTTGATTGTGCTTTTGGATAAAGTTGTAAGAGGTGGCGATCAAACCGAGGCTCGATTCTGCGCCGATATCACGCTTGAGACGCAAAATTCCCACGTGGGCATTCTTGTCCAGAAAACGAAAATTACTCGGAACCAGACGTTCATCTCCTCTGAAGTCGCCCGGGGCATTATCGCTTGCCACGAGCAACCCAAACGTATTGCGTCCTACTTTCCCAGTCAGCTTGGCGGCATAATCCGGATCGATGATGGCGCGTGTGTGCACGGCTTGCAGCGGTGTCTGGAAGATGTCGATGCCTTCGAGAAAGAATGGGCGTTTCTCTTCAAAGAAAATCGGAAAGCGTTGATTAGCGGTCACGACCGTCTCATCTGCTTCGATCTGTGCGAAGTCGGGATTGAGTGCGAAGTCGAGCGTCACGGTCGGGGTGATTCCGTACTTGACCGTCACGCCCGGATCCACCTTCACCGGGTCGTTGACGAATCGTCCAGGATCAAGCCTTGTTGGATCAGCAGCGAGCGCAGCCGGAGATAGCGTGGCGACACGCTTGCCGGTTTCCGAGAGCGTCACGCTGGGAATGACTTCCAGCGCGCGCTCAGTCGAAAGATCTTCGAATCCTTTAATGCGTCCAGCCTGATTGAGAAAGCCGGAGTTGTCGCGCGAGATTGGCACCCATGAATCAACCTCGTCGTTGAAACGCTTGATGCCACGTTGCACGTGCAGCCCCCAAAGAACATCTTTTCCAGCTTTGTACCGCAGCGATTTAAAAGGAATGGCAACCTCGACCACATAGCCGTCTTCGGTTAACTGCCCTTTCGACTCCATCACGATATCTACGCTCAGGTCCTCACCGCCCCCTTCGGCAAAAATGCCGTCAGCCTGTATGCCGAACGGGTTGAAGAAAAGTTCGTAGGCTTTTCGTTGATCGTTGTACGTGTCCAGGAAGATGCCGACGTAATCATCTTGAAAGATGTCATCACGCTTTGCCACCGTGGCGCGCACGTTCTCCGGCTCGTCAAAGGCGTGAAAGGCGATGTAGAGAAACCTGGAATCATAGCCCAGAAAAACTTCTGTCGGCCTGGACGGCGCGATGTTGTCGCCTGGACTGGTCTGGTAGAAATCCTTCAGCACGGTTGCCGATTTCCAGGCCTCGTCGTCGAGCTTCCCATCGATAACTGGCGGTGTCTCCAACAGGTTGATGGATGGAGGATTCGCCTTCTCCGGCGGTGGCACACGGGCAGACTGTCCCTGTGCGACGATCACCAGCGCCAGGAAGAAGATGATGGTTAGTGAGAATTCTTTCATAGCGGTCGTAGAGTGCTGTACTTCTTTGTGTCTCTGTGCCTCTGTGGTTAAGCTTTCCATTGCAACATTAACCACAGAGAGTTCAAGTTAGGACCGTCTGTTTAAGTTCCTGCGACAGCGTTCTCAGCAGAGAGGTTTGCTCAGTATTCACGAAGAAGTGATCGCCCGGAAACATCTTTAGCGAGATCTTGCCGGTGGTTAACTCCCCCCAGGCCTCGAGATGTTCGCGCGCCACGTCATCATCTTCCTGCCCGCCGTAGATGCTCATCGGGCAATCCAGCCGGGGACCATTCAAGTAAGTGTAGGTTTCACACAATTCAAAATCGGCGCGCAGTAAAGGCAGCAGCAACTCCATTAAATCAGGCTGGTCGAGTGCCTCATGCGGCGTGCCGTTTAGATCGCGCAAGGCGACGAGGAATTCAGGATCAGGCAGGTTGTAAGTGGGCGCGTGCGTCGCAGGCACATGCGGCGCACGACGCCCCGAAACGAAGAGATGCCGGGGCATCAAGTGATGTTCTCTGCGGAGATAACGCGCCAACTCGAAGCTAATCGTCGCCCCCATGCTATGACCAAAGAATGCGAATGGCTTGCCGAGAAAAGGAAACAGCCCCTGCGCCAACTCCTGAACCAGAGTATGCACGTTGGTATATGCCGCTTCTTTGAGTCGCCTGCCTCGACCAGGAAGTTGAACCGGACAAACCTCAACTTCATGAGGAAGCTCAGACTGCCAGGTTCGAAAAATCGCCGGCCCGCCCCCGGCATATGGAAAACAGAAGAGCCTTAGATTTGCTGTCGGGTTGGGTTTCACGCCGGAAAGCCACGGCGTTGAAGTCAGCCCCGCAATCATTGTTGAAGTTGCCATGATCAAACCTCTACTAATATATGACCCTTGACGAGCTGGTGGTTCGCGCGGACCGCGATTTTCTCAAGTCGCTGGTAATATTCATTCTCTTCAGCCAGCGATCAGTGCCGTCGTATCTCGCCTTAAAAGGTTTCCGCCCGTGTACTGCACGGTAGTTATCGACGAACAAAAAGTCCCCGGGCTCTAAAACGACTTCACCTAAACATTTGTCCACGGCGCGTATCAGCGTGTTCAGAGCATACTGTGCTTCGTTGTCTTCCGACGGACGCATGAAGTAAGGATCAAGCCGCAGGTAGGGTGAGTGAGGGTCGCCGTATAACACTGCCGTTTTCGAGGGACTGCTGTGCATCGCGCGAATGCGTTCGCGGGCAGCTTTAAGGGGATCTGTGCCATTGCCGTTACCGTTACAGTGGCCGTTGCCATTACCATTACCGTTACCTGCGTACGAAACGGTAACAGAATTATTCTTCTCCGCGTGCGAGTCGTCGGGATAAATCACAAAGCGCGGCTCGAACAGAATATTGATATCACGGTGGCTAAGTTTGATCTGATCTGCCGACGCCAGTGTGGTCGGAATGCGATCGGAATTACGCAAACACATCAAGGCCACGTAGTCGCCTCGAAACGGATGAAAGGCATCTTCGTTGTGCCACGAGATTACCTGGTTGCTGCCCGTGCTGATCTGTTCGTTCTCATCGGCCTTGATAGGCAAAACGTCGTGAATGATGTGAGCGTCCTGCTGGGTGGCCCAGGCTATCGCATCTCCCAACAGAGATCCGAGCAGCATCATCAGGATTTCCTGTTCCAGCGTCGGAGAGACTTCGCTCTTTTGTTTCCAATGTTCCGGCGTGGGTCCGATCTTCTTATCGTCGACCGGATAGCCTTTGATTAAGCAAGCGCCTCCCGCTGGTTCCTGGAGCTTGAAGTTATTGAGGAAATTACGAATAGAGCGTGGGAGCTCATGAGCAATGACAGTTACTTCGTTTAGAAAGCCGGGATCTTCTACGGATTTGTACTGCCGAGACACGTCGGAGAGTAGTCCTTTGATAGCGCGGACTTCTTCGACGGAGATGAAGAATTGATCCATGATGTACTCCAATTTATTGCTTGAGAATAAGTCGGTGAGGGAGGAGACCGACCTTGACTAACTAGGCGTGTGCCGACTGTTCCATCTTTTTCCTCAGGCTAAGCGGCCTCATGTCGGTCCAGATCTCTTTGATGTAAGAGAGGCATTCCGCTCTTGGTCCGGTCTTGCTCACATCATTCCAGCCGAGGGGATTTTCACGATCCGCAGGCCAGATTGAATATTGTTCCTCGTGGTTGACGACCACCTTGTAGATAGTCGTATCTTCTCTTTCTTCCATTTCGATCTCCTTTGATTGGTTGTGATTGATGTTGTGGGGGATTAATCCGAACGTAGGTGTGCGGCGATTTAAAGGAAGATTTCCTTGCTGCCGAACAACCTTTCCGATTCAATTCCCTGCTGCTTGCATGCGTCGACTAACTTGTTGGAATCAACAATAGGGCGAGAAGCTTCCGTGTATTGGATGGATGTTAGAAATGTGAGCCACGGTTCCTGTCCCATTGCGTAGACGTAAACTTGTTTTGGGTGCAGACGATTGACGATGTCAATCGCCCTTTCAAAGTTCGAGCCGTTGAGTCGTCTCGATTGATCGATCTTCCTTGAGAGCGGCTTGGTGATTAGTGGTCCGTACAACCACGACAATGGTCCACCATCGCACTCCATCCCAAGG
>DATEDU010000101.1:0-8903 GCA_035281525.1 Pyrinomonadaceae bacterium
AAGGTAAATGACTCCTATAACGTAATGCGCAACTTCCTCGTCAGGCTTGTTTTTCAACACCCACTCGGCCGCGACGAATGCCTCAGTAAATTTTTTTAATTGTAAAAGACTATACGCCAGACCGGTGCGAGCCTCAATGAAATTGGGCCGCAATTTGACGACTTCTTCAAAGGCCTTACGTGCGTTTTTCGGGTCTCCCTTAGTATTGTAAGCCAGGCCGAGGTAATGCCACGCTTCCGCATCGAGCTTGTCCTTCTTTACCGCATTCTTCAGGGCTTTAATCGCTGATGCAGTATTGCCTTGTTTATAGAGAGAGATGCCGGCGTCGCGCTCCTCATGTCCTGTAGTGACAGATTGCTGAGCAAGCGACGTGGCTTGTGTGAGGAGAACTAACAACAGCCAGAGAGGGAACAACTTAAAGAAATTCATGATTAAAACTGAGGTCAGGTCGTGGTCTTCGTATTCGCACAAAATTCCCGCCGCGTAGCGGCGGTATGAGTTTAGCCCGGCGTTCCAACGCCGGGTCGTTTGATGCCATAACTCTTCGTCGCGTAGCGACGGTTGATTCAGACGCCGCTACGCGGCGATGAAACGTTTTCTGACTCACCCCGGCGTTGAAACGCCGGGCTAAATTCATTACGCCGCGACGCGGCGATAACCATACTACGCGCTTGCGCCGTGGCACTTCTTGTATTTCTTCCCCGATCCACACGGACAGGGTTCGTTGCGGCCGACTTTCGGTTGATCGCGAACGACAGTTTTCACTTTGCCTGCCTCTTCTCCTGCCGGAGCAGCCCCCTGGTTTGGACCAGTGAACGTTAATGAGGTAGAACGGCGTGGCATCCTGCGTTGTCGCAAGGCCTCAGGCGGCTCTTCCGCAACCACTTGTAGATTGAAGAGAGAACGAATGGTCGTAGTATCGATGCGATCGAGCATCTCCTGGAACAGATCGAAGCTCTGCTTCTTGTACTCCACGAGCGGATCCTTCTGACCATAGCCAACCAGACCAATACCCTGTTTCAGGTGATCCAGTGACAGCAGGTGGTCCTTCCACTGCGCGTCAATAATGTTCAGCATGATGATGCGCTCGTAGGTGCGCATCGCCTCAACGCCAATCTGCTGTTCCTTGCGGGAATAGTTGACTTTGAGCTTTCCCCAAATCGCGTCGACTACTTCCGCGGACGACATCGTCTGGATGTCGAGGTGTTCGGCATCGGCATCGACATCGTAGATGGTCTTGATTTGCGTCTTGTAGTTTTCGATGTCCCAATCATCGGGGGACACATCGGGATTGAGATATTGCTTCGTCAGATCCGCAAGCAGATCGTATGCGACTCCCGACTTCGGCGGATCGCCGAGCAGGTAATCGCGCTGATCGGGCTCTTCCATCAACTGGCGCCGCAGACCGTAGATCGTCTCGCGCTGCTTGTTCATAACGTCGTCGTACTCGAGCAGGTGTTTACGAGCTTCGAAGTTGCGGCCTTCAACTGATTTTTGCGCCGCCGCAATTCGTTTCGTAACCATCTTTGACTCAATTGCGACGCCTTGCTCCATTCCCAATCGCTGCATCAGCGCTTTGACCTTATCGCCGGCAAAGATGCGCATCAGGTCGTCTTCCAGAGAAAGGAAGAACCGTGACGAGCCGGGGTCGCCCTGACGACCGGCACGACCTCGCAGCTGATTGTCGATGCGTCGTGATTCGTGGCGCTCGGTGCCGACGATGTGAAGACCGCCAAGATCTACGACTTCCTGGTGCTCGGCCTCAACGATTCGTTTGGAGCTAGCGAAAGCCCTGTCCCACTCTCGATCTTCGGCTTCATCAGGATCGATCTCTTCTTTCTTGAGAAACTCTCGCGCCAGAAAGTCCGGATTGCCGCCCAGCAGAATGTCGGTACCGCGGCCGGCCATGTTCGTGGCTATCGTTACCGCACCCTTGCGTCCGGCTTGCGCCACAATCTCGGCTTCGCGCTCGTGATACTTCGCGTTCAAAACATTGTGCGGCACCGCTTCCTTCTGAAGCCGGCGAGAGATGAGCTCGGAATTTTCGACGGAAACAGTGCCGACGAGAGCCGGCTGGCCTCGCTCATGACAATCCTTAATCTCGTCGATGACAGCGTCCCATTTTTCGCCCAACGTGCGGTAGATCACGTCCGAACGATCGGTACGAATCATCGGCATGTGGGTCGGAATGACGATAACGTCGAGTTTGTAAGTCGAACCAAATTCGGCAGCTTCAGTTTCCGCCGTACCCGTCATACCGGACAGTTTTTCGTACAGACGAAAATAGTTCTGCAGCGTGATGGTGGCGAGGGTTTGGTTTTCCTTTTCAATCCTCACGCCTTCCTTGGCCTCGACCGCCTGGTGCAGACCATCTGACCAGCGCCGCCCTTTCATCAGCCGTCCAGTGAAGTCGTCAACGATGATTACTTCGCCGTCCTGCACGACATATTGATGGTCCAACCTGTAAAGCGTGTGCGCTTTGAGAGCCTGCTCGACGCAGTGCAGCAAATCCATGTTCGAAGGATCGTAGAGGTTCCCCACTCCCAGGAGCCGCTCAGCTCTGTCGACGCCTTCCTCTGTCAACACGGCCGTGTGCTGCTTTTCATCTACGACGTAATCGCCCGTCTTGACCTTGTCGATCTCTTCGCCGCGCTTGAGCTGCGGAATGATGGCGTCAGCCTGATAGTACTTATCGGTTGCTTCGTCAGATGGACCGGAAATGATCAACGGAGTACGCGCCTCGTCGATCAGAATCGAGTCGACCTCGTCCACGATCGCGAAATAATGACCGCGCTGAACACACGTGGCGAGGTCAAATTTCATGTTGTCGCGAAGGTAGTCGAAGCCAAATTCGTTATTGGTGCCGTACGTGATGTCTGCGGCATATGCGGTTTGCCGCTCGAAGTCGTCCATGTCGTTTTGAATGCAGCCGACTTCAAGACCGAGGAAGCGGTGAATCTGGCCCATCCATTCCGCGTCACGTGAAGCCAAATAGTCGTTCACAGTGACGACATGGACGCCGCCGCGACCGGTAAGTGCGTTGAGATATGACGGGAGTGTCGCGACCAGGGTCTTACCTTCACCAGTCCGCATCTCAGCGATTTTGCCTTCGTGCAGCACGATGCCGCCGATCAACTGCACATCAAAGTGCCGCATGCCGGTGGTGCGTACGCTCGCTTCCCTGACGATTGCGAAGGCTTCCGGCAGGATTTCGTCGAGCACCGCACGCTCGGCGCGTTTCCGTTCGTCCTTATCGGTGATACCAGCTATTGCCTGCTTAACTTTTTCTTTGAAATAGGTGGTTCGCGCGCGCAGTTCATCGTCCGAAAGCTTCTGAATTGAAGGCTCGAGGGAGTTGATTTCCTGAACGAGAGGTTGGACTGACTTCAGGTAACGCTGATTACTGCTGCCAAATAATTTAGTTAAAAATTTGTCGATCATGATTTTAAATTCCGTCTCTTCAGTGACAAAACTAAACTGTGATTCCTACTTCGCAACGGATTTGCAATTGTAAATGACTGACCTCAGGCGGGCAATCTCCGGGACCAAGACAAATTAGCCGCGGATTACGCGGAAAAACGCGGATATTGGGGTTCACATGTCGAGCTCGCTTTTTGTTTTAATCCAATCCGCGTTCATCCGCGTAATCCGCAGCTGACCGGTTTCTGGAGTAATCAGCTCGCGGGTGGTAGTTGTTTTTTGAGCATTTCGCTGGCGGTCTGGCGAGGCATGCTGAAATTCACAACAATCTGTTTTCCCTCGGCGGTAACCTTAGTGTTCTTGTAGAGGACTTCCTCATCCTTGCCGCGTTTCGCAAATTGCCCGATAGTCAGCAGCCCATTGTAACCACGCGCCATTTGTACGGCCCGCTCCGGCGAGTCAGCTTGCGACTCCACTTTGGCAACGATCTCGTTCTGATCCAGCTTGATGGTTAGTTGCAGCGGCATTTCATCACACCGTACCGCAGTCTGATCTTTCACCTTGTTCGGATCGCGGAGAAATGAAAGCATGCCGCTGTCGCCGATGGCTGCCACCATGTCTTTGGCGACCTCAATCAGTCGCGCGTCACCACTTTTCTGAATTACGTTTGCATCGCTCAGTTTGCAATCGCCATTGAGCTTGGCCGCGATTTGAATTTCGACCGCTGAATTCAAATCCAGCTCGCCTTTTTCTTTAAGAACGTTCGAGCGCGCCAGCCAATCCTTGAGAGGTCGCGTGTTGACCTCATTCTCACTTGGCCGCACCACATTGTTCTCGGCAGCAATCTTGTTAAGTTCCTTTTCAGCCTCAGCTGGGGTCTTAGGATCCGTTGGCGTTGTGTTCTCGGCGACAACCGGGCTGCCGCTTGCGGTTGGAGACGCACTAGGCATTGCTGACGGTGATGGAGACGGCTCCGGGCTAGGGCTTGGCGAAGGTGTTAGTTCCGGCTGTACGTTGATCTGCGGCATAGGTGGAGGTGTGGGCTGAACCTGTGCCATAGCCAACTCGAGCTCCGTCGCGAAATAGCCCGGTGGATATCGAAATTTGTTCCCGAGAGTCACAATCTGAGCTTCGTCGCCAATCTGAGATCTCGTGTAATCTCGATCGACGTACTCAGTGTCCGACAGAAAAGCAGCAATATTGAACGTGTCGCGTACGCCGGGGACGTAAAACAGCAAAGCCAGCAGCGTCAGATGTAGCGCGACCGACGCGCCGGTCAGTTTTAACATCACCGGCCAACGCGGGACTCGGTTAATTATTGATTCCTCGAAAAGCTCAGCCATAACTCAATTTGAAACGCCGCTCTGGCTTTCAGAGTTCCCGCTTTAGACGCCGTAATTCCCCGTCGCGTTGTGAGAAGTCACAAAAACAACACATACGTTAGCACTTTGCTTAAAGGCTCTCAAACCAGCCACATTTGGATGCTTTTTCGGAGGTAGAATGGTCTTGTCATGCGCAAAGGACCTGGCAGAGGAAGATCGCAAGGCCGCGAACGGAGGCCGGAGCGAGGTGGTCGCGAAGGCCGGCGCAAGCGCCACAGTGAACCCGCGTCTGAAGCCTCTCCGCGGTCAAGCCAGAGTCGCCACCTCGCGAAATTGTTACATGGCATCGGCAGACCCCCGGCAGCGCCCTTTACACCCGATCCGTTCCAGCTAGAAGCGCTGGCAGCGTTGGAATCTGAAGATGTGCTGGTCACAGCCCCTACGGGAAGCGGTAAGACCTGGATTGCGCGCGAGGAAATTCGGCGCTTGCTGAATGCCGGAAAGCGCGCCTGGTATACGTCCCCTTTAAAGGCACTGACGAATTCAAAATACCAGGAGTTTATCGACGAGTTCGGCGCCGATCGAGTCGGAATACTCACGGGCGACCGCAAGGAGAATTCGGATGCGCCGTTGATCGTTGGCACTACTGAAATCTTCCGTAATCAACTATTCGACTCATTGCGAGGTGGTGGCGATGTGCTGGCCGACCTCGTGGTACTCGATGAGGCACATTACCTCGCTGATGAAGATCGAGGACATGTTTGGGAAGAAGCGATCATTCTTACGCCACCTCGTATCCGATTGCTCCTTTTATCGGCGACCATCGGCAACGCAGCGGAATTTGCCGCGTGGATTGAAGACGTGCGTGGCGTGCGTTGTGGAGTTGTGACGCGGCCCGGCGCGAGGCCCGTGCCGTTGCGTGCTGCGTTTTTACTTCCCGATCAGCGGCTACTGCCGTTGTTGAACGACGCAGGAAAGCTGAATCCGGAGATTGCGGTGATGTCGGAGCGGCGAGATCAACCACGTTATCGCCGTCGATTTTGATATAGGACTTATAGGACCATTGGCCCTGTTGCTATGAAAATCAGCATGCCGGAGATGCCTCCAGCCACACTTATAACGGCCCTGGGCTCATACAATCTTCTGCCAGCAATTGTTTTTCTGCCTACCCGCCGGCGTTGCGATCAAGCAGCATCCGAGGTCGCTTACGTACGTCGCGAACCAAAAGAAGACCGGCAGGTGAAGCGACGCGATCTCATGCGCGCGTTCGTCGAGCAGTACCCCGAGATTCGCGGGCACCGTCATTGGGACACGATTCTCCGAGCAGGTGTGGCCTCTCATCATGCCGGACATATCCCCGCCTGGAAGCTGGTCATCGAAAAAATGATGACCGCCGGACTACTCGACGCGATCTTCGCAACTGCAACCGTTGCTGCTGGAGTTGATTTCCCGGCTCGTACGGTTGTTCTGACAGGAGTCGATGCACGAACTGGTAATGGTTGGAGGCAGTTTAGCGCGTCTGAGCTTCAGCAGATGACTGGCCGGGCTGGTCGCCGAGGACGTGACCGAGTCGGTTTTGTCGTGGCTGCGCCCGGACTCCATCAGGATCCTGAACGCATTGCCCAACATTTAAGAGCACCGGCCGATCCATTAGTTAGCCAATTTCGTGCGACGTACACGACTCTACTCAATTTGCTTGATGCGTACGCGAGTTTTCAACGGGTTCGCGAGATTGCAGAGAAGAGTTTTGCCTACCGCGATGTGGGGCGCGAGATAGCGAGGCTCGAGCAGCAGCGAGCCGATAACGAAGCTCAAATTAAGATGAAGTTGGAGCAGACAAACTGCCACTTATCTCTTTCTTCTGCTCTTGGCTTGGAACGACTGGTAAGTGCTCGCACCAGGCTTCAGGAAGGTCTTCCTCACACTCGTGCCGAAGTGCTCCTGAAGTGGCTTGATGAAGTGGTCCAACCCGGTCGAGTCATCGGCATTGGTCGAAGTGGACGCAGGTTGGTAATGGTGACGCAACGGCAAGATGGGACTGTGCTTGGCATTCGCGAAGACGGGCGCCGCGCGAGCCTTCCGTTGCAACGAATCGGTCGAGTTTACGCTCCTGTTTACCCGACGCGCGACGACGCAATCGATGATGCATTTGAAGAGATTCGCGTCAAAGGTCGAGAGCTGGTCCTCGCTGAACCGCGCTTGCGCGATGCGCGCAACGAAGAGTCTGGTGCATCAGATCTAATTCAGGATGCCATCGACTCTCTGCTTCCGAATCACATGAGTGAAACCGAAAAGCGCCGGTGCGAAGAGATTCTGTGGGCGACGATGTCTGATGCAGAAGCTGTTCAGCGCGCGACGCAACAGTTGGACAGGTTGCGTGACGAAGTTTGGCTGCCGTTCGAGGAACGAGCTCGAGTGCTCGCATCGTTTGGGTATCTTGATTTCGACGCAGAGAAAGTGACTGAGCGCGGACGGTGGTTGGCAGATCTGCACATCGATCGACCACTCATTGTTGGCGAAGCGTTGGAGAGCGGTACCTTCAAAATGCTTGATCCAGTACGCCTCACTGCGATCGTGGCCGCTCTTACCGCTGACGAAGATCGGGATTATGGCGGTATCGAGCTGGACGACGCGCTCGTGAGCGCTCTTTCACAGTTTGAAGAGATTGGCTTCAGAGTGTCCTCGGAAGAGTGGAAGTACGGTGTCGAGCCGGCGCCTGACTTGAATTTTTCAGCGGCCGGCGCGGCAGCGCGTTGGGCGTCAGGTGTCGAATGGACGACGCTCGTGCGTGAAACGCGAGCTGAGGAGGGTGATTTGTTTAGGATGTTGTCCCGCAGTGGAGAGGCGTTATTGCAGATTGCCGGGCTGCGGCACGCTCATCCGGAAGCCGCACGCACCGCGGTGCTTGCCGCAGAGATAGTTTTGCGTGAGCCGATTCGGTGATTTCTCCATTACGGGAGAACTGGTTGTAAAATCGTTGCCCACTCTGCAATAATGTCGACTGAGATTGCCGCCCTGCAATCCAGTTATTGGCCGGCCCCAATTAAATCCTCAAAACAGTTCAGCATTTTGTTCGCATGAGGTTGTTATGCGACACCGAATTGTCAAATTTCTTTCGCTAGTTGTTCGGGCGCTGATCTCTTCAGTCTTTAGGACTGTTGTTGCAAGCATCATCTTTGTCGGCGTGTCCTTAATTACTATGAGCTATCTAGGCCTGCCTGTACCTGGTGCTCAAGAACTGCTCAATAAGCTCGAGAGCGTCGCCCAGCTTGCCGACATTCTGTCCTGAATAATAGCCCTATGATGGATCAATCGAAGTGTTATGAAATTCTCGGTGTGCGCCCGGGTGTTTCACCACAGGAATTAAAGACTGCACACCGGGATCTGGCCAAGGTTTGGCATCCTGACCGGTTTGCTCACGACCCGCGTCTACAAGCAAAAGCGCAGGAGAAATTAAAAGAGATTAACGAAGCTTTCGATCAGTTGATATCAAAAGGCAAACGCCGGCCGGTAGCAACCCCGCGTAGTGACCAAGGCGCGTATCACGAAAGTCGAAAGAGTCGACGCTCGAGCCGTTCGCATTCGAGTTATTGGCCGGGACTGCTCATCGCGCTTTTGATGTTTAGTCTCGTATTCTTTTTTACTTTGCGTTCGATTCGTCGCAATCAGCAACAAGCACAGATTTCTGTTGCGACCGAACAAACTGAAGCTCTTGAGGTTGATGAACAATCGGACAATCAGGTGGATGCTGAACGCATTCAGTCAGCAAGAGTAAAGAATCGAACTAACGAACAGAGCGAATCCATTCCGCAGCAGACTGGAGAGCACGTTACAGCCGTTCAGCCTATGCCCACGGCCACCGTGACGATCGATCCATTAACGGGGAAGGTAGCAAGACGTGAGTGTCCGACCAAGCGGACGATGACATATCCAAAAGGCAACGAACCGCGTGAATACTGCGATGTCCATAAACCGTTGCCGCCTTTGCAAGCCGAACGCGAGCCTCCGAACGAGTCGCGGATCAAGTCTGTCACCAAGCGCCTGGTCTCTCCGAGCAAGTGGTAACGACACTTTTCGCACGGGTAAGCGTTCCTGGGAACGATTAGCGTAGGAAAACTGTTAACCGAAGACTCTGCTTACATCGAACTCGAAGTCTGGGAG
>DATEDU010000102.1:0-10901 GCA_035281525.1 Pyrinomonadaceae bacterium
TCTTAATGTCCTTCTTCGCACCCGCGTCGGCTGAAACTTCCACTGGCACGCGCCACACGAGAGTCTTTATCCGACACGCACCAGTGTTGTCCTCGCGGCAGTAAACCAAAGTGAGATGAACGCGCAACGATGTGGCTCCGGTCTCATTTGTCTGAATTGGAATACGAACAGGAAGTTGCAAGTTTTTAGTCGACTGCCTGATCTCCTTGTCGCTTGATCCTCCAGACGGCGTCAGTCCTAACTGCTTCTCACCTTTTTCAACCGTCACTCGATACCGCTGAGGCGCCATCGGGTTAAGGTGATGCCCGGCTGGAAGCTCGACTTGAACCTCCAACACACCCTTGCTTCCAGCACTCAAACGCTGCACCGGAACTGTTGTTTCTTCTGAATTTGGCTCGGCGTCTGTCTCTGTTGTCAGAGCCACTGCCGGAGGTTCAAGGCCGGTGATCTTCAGTGTAGAAGCAGTTTTCGTTTTTAGATCTATTACTCGAATCGCATGGTTGTTCGTATCGGCTACGTAGAGTTTGTTGTTTGCGATAGTCAATCCACCCGGTTCATAGAAAGAAGGTGAAATGCCGTCCGCCTGACCCGGCTTGCCCGTGCCGAGGAATGTCTCGACCGACTTCGACTGCGGGTCGAGCTGCTTGATCTTGTGATTGTAGGTGTCGGCAATCAGTACCTTGCCTTCGTATTCGAGCACACCAAGCGGGTGCTGCAATCGGACGTCGTCTTCAGTGCCATCCTTATCGCCGAATTCGAATAGGTCGCCGCCCACAAGAGTACTTACTTTTTCTGACGTGAGATCGATTGCTCGAATGATGTTGGACTCGCTATCAGCAACAAAGAGCCTCTTGCCGTCCGTAGTCAAACCAGAAGGCTGAGCAAACCCTGATTCGAGCAGCGGTCCATCGAGCCGAGCTTCGCGTCCTGAGCCTGCAAACGTCGACACCTCTCGCTTTTGGAGATCGAGCTTCCAGATCTGGTGTGGGCCGGCCATTGCGATGTAAAGCGTCGTGCCGATTAACTGAAGATCCCACGGAGAATTCAAAGCAATCTCTCGCGCCGAACCTGATTTGAAGTACTCGCGTGATTGCTTGCCCGTACCGGCTAATGTTTCAACGGTTCGACTCTTCAAGTCGACTCTGCGGATCAGGTGATTTTCGGTGTCCGCTACGTAAAGACTATCGCCGTCGAGCTCCATGCCTTGTGGCCGGTAAAAGCTTGCCTTGTCGAATGCGCCGTCTGTTGCGCCAGCTTGGCCAGTGCCTATGGTTTCGAGAAGTGCTCCGTCAAGCTTAGTGATTACGATCCGATTGTGATTCGAATCGGCAATAAACAATCGGCCGTTTTTAGGATCGGCCAGCACTTTTCCTGGAAAAGCCAGCGGCAGGTCACCCACCTTCGCGCGTTCCAGCGCAAGTCTCAACGGCTCTTCATTCAGCTCACCACGTTTCCGAAAGTCATCGACGGTTTTGCCGACGACCTCATCAATAACCTCGTAATTTCCTTCGCCTGATATGCCACCGATTACGTAGCCTGCCGGATCGATTAAAACCTGCGTCGGCCAGGCTCGCACTCCGTAGCTTTGCCAGACTTTGAAATCCGCGTCGTTGTAGACCGGATGCTCGATTTCGTAACGCAAGATGATGCGACGGATGTTTTCCGTGTCCTTCTCATTATCGAACTTCGCCGAGTGGACCCCGATCACGACTAACTGTTTGGCGTATTTGTCTTCAAGCTTCTTTAAATCCGGAATGATGTGGATACAGTTGATGCAGCCATACGTCCAGAAATCGAGAAGGACAACCTTCCCCTTTAACGCGGCGAGCGACAGCGGCTTGTCGGTGTTCAGCCAGCCTCGACCACCGGTAATTTCGGGTGCGCGCACGCGGGCTCGATCCTGTGCAGACATAAAATTGCCTTTCGTAGTAATGGGAGGCGTGTTCGGCTCTACAAAGGAACACGCAACTAACAGTAGAGCGATAAGTGCGAGACTATTCATGGTGATGACGCGTGACTGTTGTTTCATCGCGGCTGTCAATTAACTGGTCCAAACGGTCAATCGCTCTTCGCAGGTGCGGAATGGTTATTGAGCCACCCACGACAAGCGACACGTTAAATGCGTCGAGAAACTCGGGCCGCGTAACTCCCGCCGCGACACATTGCTTGATGTGATACGTGATGCAGTCATCACATCGCAAAACGGTTGATGCAACCAAACCAAGCAGCTCTTTTGTGCGTTTATCGAGCGCGCCATCTTCATAGGCTTGCGTGTCAAGCGCAAAAAAGCGTTTGATGCCCAGGTGATTGCTGCCCAGCAGCTTTTCATTCATTTCCGCTCGGTAACGGTCGAATTCATCCATATAATCCGCCCCTTCGAAATGTTATGAGTTGACCATTCTAGCTTGCGATGACGGTTGTTGCCACAACCGCCTTATAATGTCCAAAGTCCAATGTCCAAAGTCCAACGCCCGTTTGACTTCGCAGACATTGGACATTGGACATTGGACTTCATGTATAAATGAACGAAGCGGACGAACTGCTCAGGCTGCAAACGTTTCGAACCGGCAACTTAGTATTTGCCATTCTCGAAGATGAGATTGCTACAGTAGCCGAATGGCGCGAGCCTGCGCCGTTGCCAAAGGCTCCGCCTGCGGTGCTCGGAGTTGTGTCCATTCAAGGCCGCATGCTAACCGTCTTGGATCCCACACAACTGTACGATGACAACCCGCAGGATGGATTGCACCGCGGTTCTATCGTTGCGTTGCGAGGAGATGAGCAACTGGCGTTGGCCATTGAAGAAATAGGCGGAGCGATTGAGATTCCCGAGTCGTCGCTGCAATATTCACCTAACGCAACGGGCGACGTTGTACGTGAAGTTTCAAGCGAAGGACACGAGCCAATTAAGGTGCTCGCGGTCAACGAACTTTTTGCAGCCGCTATGCGCGGGCGCGAGCGCCGTCGTCGTCGCTTTTAATCCAAGATGAATGATCAGGCTTTTTCAATTCTTGAATATGACCAGCTGAAAGCGTTGTTGCGCAGCGGCGTTCAAACCCCGATGGGCGCTGCTCGTGTGGACGCACTGGCGCCCATCGACGATTTAACGGCTGTCGAAACGGCGCTGGCTGAAACAGCCGAGTGCGTGCAATTAAGGAAACGTGGCGTCGCGTGGTCATTCAGCGACATCAGCGACCCGGCAGAAAGTATCGGCCGGCTGCGAGTAGAAGGAGCAGCCTTAGACCCGATCGCGATTCTGGCTCTCGGACGTTTATGCGAACAAGCCATGTCAGCACGCGCGTCTATTCTCGCCGAAAATGAAGCATCACCACTTTTATCCGAGAAAATTGCACCTCTTTCGCGCGAGCTCAACAGCCTGATTGCACGGATTTCTAACAAGATCCTTCCGACCGGTGAAATCGACGATCGCGCCAGTCCTGAGTTAGCGCAAATTCGTCATGACGTTACGCGACTGCGATCAAGCCTTACTCGTTCACTCGAAAACCTGATGCGTCGATCAGAGGCCGCGATTCAGGATGAGTTGGTCACGATTCGCAACGATCGGTTTGTAATTCCTGTTAAGGCCGATCATAGAGGACAGATAAAAGGAGTTGCGCACGGTTTTTCGTCTTCCGGTGCGACGGCATTCATCGAGCCTCTCGAGACTATTGAAGCTAACAATGAGTTGCAGACGCTTCGCGAAGCTGAAGAGCGCGAGATCCACCGCATCTTGCTCGGCTTGTCGGAAGAGCTACGATCGCAGTTGCCGGCGATCGAGATGGCTGCTGAGGTAGTTGCGGAACTCGACTTCATAAACGCAAAGGCAGTCTTTCATCAGAGATTCGACTGCACCATTCCCGAAATAAATGCCGCAGGAGTATTCGAGCTGATCGAGGCACGCCATCCACTGCTCGAAGAAAACCTGCGTAGATCCGGCGGCTCTGTAGTGCCTGTCTCTTTTTCTTTAGATCAGAATAAGAATGCGATGGTCATCTCTGGTGCGAACGCAGGCGGTAAGACCGTTGTACTCAAGACAGCGGGGTTGCTGTCGTTGATGGCTCTATCGGGCTTGCCGGTGCCTGCTCGCGCAGCCAGCGTTCCTTTTTTCCATTCGGTGCTGGCCGACATCGGCGACCATCAATCGCTCGCTGCAAATCTTTCGACCTTCACGTCGCACGTAGCAAACATTTCGCGCATGCTCGACATATGCCAATCACCAGCCTTGGTTTTACTCGATGAAGTGGGCACGGGAACGGATCCTGAAGAAGGTTCCGCGTTGGGAGTTGCCGTGGTGGATCACTTTCGCAAAGCGTGCGGCGCGCAGGTGCTGGCGACAACGCATTACAGTGGACTGAAAATGTATGCCGCTAACGAAGAGGGAGTCATAAACGCGAGCGTAGAGTTTGATGAAAAAACTCTGAAGCCCACATATAAGTTACTAACAGGCGTAGCCGGATCGTCTTCCGGTCTGGAAATTGCCAGACGTTTCGGTATTCCCAATGTGATTGTCGGGTCGGCTGCAGAGAAAGTTAAAGATTCGTCTCGACAGGCTACTGAGTTTCTGCGCCGGATTAAACGTGAAGCTGAAGAAGCTGCGCAACTGCGCAAGGCTCTTGAAGAAGAACGTGCAGCGGTGGCTGACAAATTTGCGTCGCTCGATCGCGAGGCTCAGAAGAGCGAACGCGATCGCCAAACGGAATTCGAAGATCTTTTGCGACGAAACATCGCAGCCTTTGAAAAGCATACGCGCGAATTGTTAGCAAGGATTGAAGAACGCGCCGACCGTCTGAAGGTTGAACGAGAGGCTCAAAAACGAATCGCGCAGTTAAAGCGCGAAGTTCGTATCGTTCGCCACGGCCAAATCGTCAGCACAGAGAAAGCTTCTGTCGAGCCTGAACCGGTAGCGGCAACTCAGGTCGATTTTGTCCCGGCTCAACCGCGTGAGATTGTGCCAGGTGATCGCGTACGTCTGCGTTCGTTTGGATCAGTTGGAATTGTTGATACTGTGAAAGGCGACGAAGCCGAGGTCAGGGTAAAATCTCTACGTCTCAGAGAGAAGGTTGAGAATCTGGAGCTCGTCGAGGAAGTTGCACCTCCTAAACCTGCCGGACGATTTGCGAAGCTTAAACCCAGCGGCAGCGAGATTCAGGTCGCTGTTGCGAAGGAAAGTAGTTCGGTAGAAATAAATGTCATTGGACAGCGAGCCGAAGAAGCAGTAGAAGCTGTTGATAAATTTTTGGACGCGGCAGTAATGAATAGTGTCGGACAAGTACGCGTTGTTCACGGTCACGGCACCGGCGCACTGCGCCGAGCAGTTGCGGAACTGTTGACTGGCCACCCGCACGTTGAGCGTTTCTCGAATGCGCCACCCGACCAAGGCGGCTCCGGCGCCACTGTTGTAGAATTGCGACAGTAAGTAATGCGATACCCCCAAACTTTCATTGATGACCTCAGGCGGCAAGCCGATATCGTGCGGGTCATCCAGGATTACGTACAACTCAAGAAGAAGGGCGCTAATTGGATGGCCTGTTGCCCTTTTCATAAAGAAAAGACTCCATCCTTCTCGGTAAGTCCCACCAAAGAAATCTTCTACTGTTTTGGCTGCCACAAAGGCGGATCGGTTTTCACATTCGTAATGGAAATCGAACGAGTGGCCTTCCCGGAAGCAATCAAGATTGTCGCGGAGAAAAGCGGAGTACCATTACCAAAGTTAATCGACGACAGCAGGTTCGAAGCTAAGCGACAGGAATCCGAAGAAGTCATTCGACTGAATAAATGGGCGCTCGAGTGGTGGGAACAACAACTCGACAGCGATAGTGTTGAGGCTCGCGGTGCACGCAATTATCTCGATCAGAGAGAGATTACAAAAGAGACGCGGAACGCATTCCATCTCGGATATGCACCTGATAGCTGGGAAGCGATTACTTCGTATCTTAAGCAAAAAGGCGCGAGCGAATACCAGATTGAGCGAAGTGGTCTGGTCGTGAAAAAGGAAGACGGTGGTTTTTATGATCGTTTTCGTGGGCGGCTGATGTTGCCGGTGATGGACGTTCAGGGACGGCCGATTGCCTTTGGTGCCCGCACGCTGAAAGACGACGCAGCAAAATACATAAACTCGCCTGAAACAGCTGCCTACATAAAAGGTCGAAATCTTTTCGGACTAAATCTCACTCGCGACGAAATTCGTCGACACGGTTTCGCGATCCTGGTCGAAGGTTTTCTTGATTTAATTGTTCTGTATCAATTTGGAATTCGAAACGTCGTTGCGAGTTTAGGTACTGCTCTCACTCCGGAACAAGTGAAACTCTTAAGCCGGTTTGCGCGCAAAGTGGTAGTAAATTATGATGGTGATCGCCCGGGTGTGCAGGCCGCACGAAAAGCGATCGAAATTCTGTTGGCGGAAGACCTCGAAGTAAAGGTCCTCACGCTTCCGGACAACGCCGATCCGGACGAGTTCATTCGAAAGCAAGGCGCGACCGAATATCAAAGACTACGCGGCGAAGCACAACCCCACTTACAATTCGTGATCGATCAAGCAGTACGGGATCGCAAACTGACCAATCCAGCAGATAAGGAAGCCGCGATTGAAGATGTGCTCCCGTCAATTCGCGCTGTGCGCAGTCGTGTACAGAAGCGCGAATACTTTGATATGGCCATGGATGCGCTGCGCATCGGCGACGCGGTGCTGAAACGCGAGCTGTGGCAATCTGTAAGAGTCCCAAGCGCCGATCCTTCGCGCACCGAACCCGTGCGCACAAGGCGTACAGCGATCAAACCAACAGTGGCCGAACAACAACTTCTGGAACTGCTCATTGCCGATGACGGAATACGACGGGACATCCTGCCGCGTCTGGAGCCTTCGGATTATGAAGGGCTCGCTACGGATTCCATTTTCCGCGCCCTCATTGAGTTGGCGAATGAAGGTTCTGATATTGACTTCCACACGCTCAGCGAAAAGATAGAACAAGACAGCATGGCCTCACAGATCTTGCCTATGCTTGTAATCAATGAAGCGAATGTCGCTGAAGACAAAAACGAAGATTCGAAACAAACCGTCGCCGGAAAGTGTCTGGACGCGCTGCGATTAATGAAAATAAATCGTCGCATTGGCGAGCTGAGACTGGAGATTGCCGCTGCTGAAAGGCTCGGCGATGAGGCCGAAGTTCTGCGACTTACTTCTGAATACAGCGGATTGGACAAACTCCGTAAGACGTTTGAGCCAAAGAGCCAGCTCGCCGTGGCCGAAGCAGGATAAGCAATGCAATCAGCGGCTCGTTCGAACGTTCTTGGGATTAACTGGTTAGAAATTTCAAAGTTTTACCGGAGCGCAATACGAAGTGAGTATTGAAGACAAAGATCGTGACGACGTGATGGAACGCCTGTTGGAGTTGGGTGGCGACAAGAAGTACCTGACTTTCGACGACTTGAATCGCGAGTTGCCGGACAACGTCGTTTCTCCCGATGATATCGAGGACGTGCTCCAGAAGCTCGAGGGCTCGAACATTCCGGTCGCAGACTCTGACGAGAGGTTGCTCGAGCAGGCCGCAGTCGTTGTGACTGACGACGACGAAGAGGTGCTCGACGACGATATCGAGTTGGATCTCTCAGCCGGCGCGCTCGAAAAAACCAACGATCCGGTTCGACTGTATTTGCGCGAAATGGGAGTCGTCCCGCTGCTGACTCGCGAAGGGGAAGTCGCGATTGCCAAACGCATTGAGCGAGGCCAGTTAAAAACTCAAAAAGCCATTGCGCGTTCACCCATTGCGGTGAAAGAGCTTATTCGAATCGGTGAAGCACTGGAAGCTGGCACCGTCAACATTCGCGAGATCGTCCTCTTCTCCGAACAAGCCGAACTGACGGGTGACGAAGATAAAGCTGAAGAATATCGCACGTGGACCATCGAAGGCATTCAAAACATCCGCAAGCTGTACAAGCAGGGCTTGAAAGAGTGGGAGAAGCTTCGCTCTGAACAAAAACTTGCCCGCGGCAAGAAGAGCAAGAAACTGATGCGGCTGCGTCGCAAGGTAGCGCGCCTGCGTCTGGAGATTGCCCAGGAAATCGGCCGGCTCAGTATGACGGAGCGCGCGCGCCAGCGGCTAATCAACGCCATCCGCGGCGTGCAGAAAGAAGTGCGCGAAGCAGAACGAGAAATCACACTCTATACCGAAAAGCTCACGAAAAAACGGATTAAGCCTGACGATCAGAAAGAGTTCAAACGCCGGATCCAAGCTGCCAAGAAGCGTCTCGTTCAGATCGAGATCGATCACAATGTGGGTCCAGTCGAAATCAAACGTTCATTGCAATCCATCGTTATCGGAGAGCAGCAAACCGGGCAGGCTAAACGCGAGTTGGTAGAGGCAAACTTGCGACTCGTCGTTTCCATTGCCAAGAAATACACGAATCGCGGTTTGCAGTTTCTCGATCTGATTCAGGAAGGCAACATCGGTCTGATGAAGGCAGTGGATAAGTTTGAGTGGCGGCGCGGCTACAAATTTTCTACTTACGCTACGTGGTGGATTCGCCAGGCGATCACTCGCGCCATCGCAGATCAGGCACGCACCATTCGCATTCCTGTGCACATGATCGAAACCATCAACAAACTCATCCGCACGTCTCGAGCTCTGGTCCAGGAGCTTGGTCGCGAACCGACGAGTGAAGAGATCGCGAAGAAAATGGACATCCCTGTTTCTAAGGTGCGAAAAGTTCTGAAGATTGCTCAGGAACCAATCTCTCTAGAGACACCTATTGGCGAAGAAGAAGATTCACATCTCGGCGATTTCATAGAAGACAAGTCAATCTTGAATCCTGCCGACGCAGTAGTTGCGTCAAACTTGCGCGAGATTACCGACGAAGTGCTGGCCACGCTCACGCCGCGCGAAGAGAAAGTTATTAAGATGCGGTTCGGATTGGGCACCAGCGGGTCAGAACATACTCTGGAAGAAGTGGGTCAACACTTCGCGGTCACCCGCGAGCGCATCCGTCAAATCGAAGCAAAAGCGTTACGCAAACTGCGACACCCATCCCGGTCGCGCAAGCTCAAAGCCTTCCTCGACGGCGCTCAACGATAAAACAACTGTTCGTGTAATTTCGTGTCTTTGTCTTTGTGTGAGTTCGTGTTTCACTGCGTCAAAAACTTCGTGCTTCGCGCAGTGTGGTCGAACTCATACTGGTAGGTGAAACCCGGAAACTCAATCGCCCGCGTGAATTGAACTCTTACCTCAACGCGGTTGTCCTGTTGAACCGGCATGATTACAGCATCAGGTGGTAGTCCGTAGTCGACTGCATTTTTTACTAACTGCTGCTGAACCCAGGCCGGCGGGTAAGCCATCGCACTCGCTTGATCAACGTTATGCTGCATCGCGTCTTTTAGAAGGTAGGCGTTATATGCAACGGGCACGTAGAGATATCCTGCGTAGGCTACTGCAATCATAATTGCCATCACCAAAATAAATTTCAAATTCGCGCTGCCGCGCTCATTGGCTCTGATTGAAATCATGTTGGTACTCTGTGGTTGGGCGTTGTTTCGCTCATCACCCGCTCGCTACGCTCGCGGTTCCGCTCTCAGCCCATCACGTATTGATTGACGCAGAAGTCGCGGCGTGATCTCGCGCTCATCGACGATGCGAGCGCGACCAATGCGTTCAAGCAAAACCCATTTGACTCGGCCCGCAACGCTCTTCTTATCGCGTCGCAGAAAACGAATTATGTCGCCTTCATCGAGATCACTGGCCGCAGGCAGTGGTCCACACAGGCGAACCGCATGCCGCAACAATTCTAACTCGGTTGCGGCAAGCAGTCCCAGGTTTTTTGAGATCTCGCCGGCCACCAGCATCCCATGACCAACTGCTTCCCCGTGACGAAAACGCCGGTACGCCGTGACTGCTTCCAAAGCGTGTCCGGTAGTGTGGCCAAAGTTTAATATGCGTCGTGATCGATGATCGGTCCGCTCCGGAGCTTCACGTTCATCGCCTGAAACAATTAACGCCTTAAAAGCACAGTGCGATCGGATTAAATGTTCCATCTCGTCCGACACCAGCGCATCTCGATCAGGACGCTCAAGAAAGCTGGTTGTTTTCTTGAACAAACTTCGGTCGCCTGCGGCTCCCTGCTTGACGCACTCGCCCCAGCCGGAAGTGAGCTCGCGCTTCGGTAAGGTCAGGAGAGGGTCAGTATCTATTAAGACTCGCCGGGGTTGGTGAAAAGCGCCGACCAGATTCTTGCCGTGCGCGAGGTTAACTCCAGTCTTCCCGCCAATTGCAGCATCAATCTGAGCTATCAGAGTCGTCGGGATCTGAATGAAATGTATGCCGCGCATGTAGGTAGCGGCAACGAAACCTGCCACGTCTCCGACTACACCACCGCCAAGTGCAACTACGGCATCGGTGCGTTGAAGTCCGGCCTCACTTAAAGAGAGAAAGGCTTTGTGAACAGTTGCGAGCGATTTGAATCGCTCTCCATCCTGCATCAACCACGGCGTTACTACGAAATCATTTGTTTTCAAACTGGCAACTGTTTGGCTGCCGAACAGCGCGAACACTTTTGGGTTAGAGATGACTGCGACTCGGCGACAGTCGACACCAAGAATCTGCCGAATCTCGGAACCTGATTGGCTGAGAATGCCGCGGCTGATTTTGATGTCGTAACGATCCGCGCGCGTCTTTAAGCGCACCTGAAGTTGCTGCAAGTTGGGAGCCTCCCGCTCACGTTACCGGCTGCTTGCTATGTGCGGAAGGATACATTGAAAGAACTTGGAAGGCTCGCAGAAAAGCGAATGGGCGCGACAAACGTGGGAGTGCGTCGCGCCCATTCATATTCGTGGTCACTGTCCTCACCCCAGCAACCACTTGAGACGGAGGATTCACCAACCGTCTCTCTTGCCCCACAATATACATCGCAACGCTTGT
>DATEDU010000103.1:0-6659 GCA_035281525.1 Pyrinomonadaceae bacterium
ATGCATGGCTTGGGACCTCACAACATCACAGTTGCCGGCGAGCAAACTACGGTGCGCAAGCAGCTAAAAGAACTCTACTCGGCAATTGAAGAAGCGAAGGCCGACATTACTGGCTTGTGGGCGTTGCAATATTTGATCGACAAGGGCGTGCTCGATAAAAAGATGGAGCAGTCGTTGTATACGACCTTTCTTGCCAGCGTCTTTCGCTCGGTGCGATTTGGCATAACGGAAGCACACGGCCGCGGCATCGCGCTTCAGTTTAATTACCTTGTCGATGAAGGCGCGATCAGGATAAACGAACAAGCCGGAACGTTCAGTATTGATGACGCAAAGATAAAGCAGGCAGTGACTAAGCTCGCTGGAGAGATAATGACGCTACAAGCCGAAGGCTCTTACGACAAGGCTAAGGCATTGCTGGACAAGTACGCAGTGATTCGCCCGCCAATGCAACGCGCGCTGGATAAGTTGAAAGACGTCCCGGTGGATATCGAACCTATCTTTCCCTTGGCGAAGTAAGTGAACTTAGGCGCGGCGGATGAATTTGGCGGCGAGCCAGCCGGCAAGTATCAACAATGCAAGTATCCCTACGGCGTGGCGCTCGCCGTAGGTAACGCCCGGAAAGTGATTGCTGATCATCAGGAACACGACGGGCACGGCCATGAAGGTGTTCTGTTTTGATCGGAGTTTGGCTTGCGCCGATAAGTTCTCGTCAGGCTTTTGACCTCGGTTGAGCGCCGCAATCATTTTCTTTTGCGACGGCAGAATATGCATCCACACATTCGCGGCCATAATCGTTCCCATCGCTGCGCCAATATGAATGTAAACCGCACGAGCGCTTAGGACATGAGCTAGCCCGAGGGCCATTGTCACGAGCAACAAATAACCGACGACGGCGAACGCCTTTTCATTTTTCCTGAGTGGCGTACGCATCAAGACGTCATATATGAATCCGGCCAAAAAGATAAAAACTATTCCAAGCACTATCGCAAAGCCTTCATAGTGAGCCGCGAGAAATGTCTGAGTGCCTGGGAAGCTCCTGAGGGATTCAATAAAAGCGTCACGCACATCAGGATCAACTAAACCCGAACCTCCACCAATGTAAAAGAGCACGAGAAGCAGGGCCATTCCGCTCAACCACGTCGTCCCTGCTTCCCAGCGGAACCAATGCAACGTCCGCGAAACGAGGTCGGGCACCTTGCGGCGCTCTACGACGTAGAAACCGCCGCTATGGACCATCCAGACCTGGGCAGTGTTTCCGGTGTTGACTGCTGCTTTTTCTTCTTCAGTCAGGCGCGCATCGAGCCACGTGAAGTAGTAGGTGGTACCCACCCACATGATGCCGGCAAAGACATGCACCCAGCGCAGGATTAAATTAAGCCACTCGCTTAACGTTGGATCGATGTTCATCGCGTGCGACAAAACTGACGTTTGTCGAACTAACTCCCACGGTAGGTCGAATAACCG
Source organism: Pyrinomonadaceae bacterium (assembly GCA_035281525.1). Classification (GTDB taxonomy): domain Bacteria; phylum Acidobacteriota; class Blastocatellia; order Pyrinomonadales; family Pyrinomonadaceae; genus PSRF01. The sequence goes on from DATEDU010000103.1 coordinate 1,465, forward strand.
TAAGGACTGATCAGAAGCGGCACATGATAGTGCTGAGGATCGTCCCCAATCTTGAAAACCACGGTTACTTGCGGGTAAAAAAAGTCTACGTCCTGAGCAGCAAAATATGATTCAGTATCAAAGACCAGACGATAGGTACCGGAGCTCAAATGAGTCTCAACCAGGAAAAAAGGCTTCACACGTCCGTCTTCGTCGGTCCATGCTTCGGACAGCAACGTCCAGCTGTCGTCAGGATTTTGAAACTGAAGACAGACATTTACGCCGTTTGCGGGCGCGCCACGTGCTGTGTCGAGAATGTGCGTCGAGATCGTACTCATTGTTCTACCAGTTTCTGCAATCTCAGTTTAGTGATTTGTGCTTGCTGCGCTGCTGCAATTCGTAACTCCTCTGACGGCGCATTATCTATGCGTCCCTTGAGAATTGCCAACATTTCTTCTGAGTTTTTGCCGCTCGCGCAAACGATATAAATATAGCCAAACTTCCGCACGTAAGCTTCGTTCAGATCAGCCAGCTCCTTGCGAGTGTCCGCTGCGGCGGAGGCGACACTCGATTGTTCTTGTTCGGACCAATGTTGAGCGGCAGCTCCGACGTGTGTCGCGGCTTTTCGTTCGCCGATTTTAGGGTGACTACTAAAAGCTTCCAGCCAATCTGCCTGATCAAGCGACCACCAAACGTCGTCTGCGGTCTTGAGCAACTGTTCCAAACTCGCAAATGGCCGCTTCTGTGTCATTTGCCGAGCCCAATTTTGTGAGCCACAGCAATTCAAGAATTGCTGCTTTATCTCATCGGGTGGAAGCGCGTTAAGCCGCTCAATACCGCTTCGTTGGTCCATCTATCCTTCGAGCGTTCCGTAAACGCGCAAGCGGCTGACGCCACCGTCCGGAAAAATATTTAGGCGCACATGCGACACCACACCGGCGTCTAAAAGCTCGTCTTCAAACAGGTGGCGCGTGTGAGCTTGTAACTTGGTGCGTGGCAAAACAGGAGTCCATTCGCTTAAATCTTCCGAAGACTGCGCAGCATCGCAAGCTTCAATCGAAAAGCTGTCTGGAAAATTGCCTTTGAAATAGGATGTATCGACTTCCAATCTGCGAATCCGCCCTCGTCTTCCCAAACGGATGATCACCCAATCGTGACCGGGGCCTCGCCGGCGTTTAGTTTCCCAACCGTCGCTCATGTTTGCAGCGCGCCCAGGCATTATCAAATTGTGACGGTGGCCGAAGAACATGTCGCTACAGGATAGTACGCGGCCACCATTCTCGACTGCTGCCAGATCGATTTCCCCGCCGCGTCGTTCTAGTTTGGCCCAGTCCGGAACCACTTCGCCATAGATGCGCAAGCGAGCAACGCCTCCATCGGGATAGATCTTGAAACGAACGTGCGTGACGCGTTGGTTGGCAGAAATCGCGAACGGATTCTGAGAGTCACCTTTCAAGACGGATTGAGGTAATAGTTCTGACCAGCTTGCGGACTCGCTTATAAGTTCGTCGATCTGCGGCTGGCCATCGACAGCGCATCCCTCGATTGAACAGTGCTCCGGATAGTTGCCTTTGAAATAGCTGGTATCTACCAGTGCGCCGCGGATGATTCCCGGCAAACCAAGTCGGATGATGCACCAGTCGTAACCCGGTGTGCGTCGCCGCCGCGTCTCCCATCCATCCATCCATTTACCGAGATCGGTGTACTTGCCTTCAATGAATACAGGCGCCGAGGGTTTGAGCAGATTCTCTTTCGGCGCAAAAAACTCGTCATTCGCAAAGAGCACGGCGCCACCGAGTTTTTCTGATCCGAGATCGATGAGTTCCGTAAAATCCATTCAGTTGTTTCTTCTCGTTAAAAATAAGCCCGCCGGATCACCTTTGATCTGTCCGCCATCGTAAATTTTCTTTCCCCGCAGAAAAGTAGAGTGGACCACGCCTTGAAGGCGTCGACCAGTGTAAGGCGTTAGCTTGTGCCTGTGGTGTAGCATTTCCGGTGCAACCGTGAACTCCTCGTCAGCGTTCCAGATCACGATATCAGCATCAGCGCCCGCAACAATAGAACCTTTCTGTTGGTCCAGTCCAACTAATCGTGCGGGAGCTCGACACAGCCACTCGGCCAGTTGCCGCAGCGAGAACCCGCGTTTGCGTGCTTCGGTCCAGACTATTGCGAGCCGCAACTGCAGTGAAGAAATGCCTCCCCATGCTTGCAGGAAATCGCCAGTCCCGCGCAACTTCAATTCCGGCCGGCAGGGCGAGTGATCTGACACGATCATGTCAATAGTACCATCCTGCAGAGCACTCCAGAGTTGCTCCTGATTTTCACGTTCGCGAACAGGTGGGCAACACTTGAATTCAGTGGCGCCGTCGGGAATCTCTTCCGCCGCAAATGCCAGGTAATGAGGGCACGTCTCCGCTGTTAGTTGAAGGCCTGAGGCTTTGGCGCGCGCGATCATGGGCAACGCGTCGGCCGAGGAGTGGTGGACGATGTGAACACGAGTGCCAAACTCGCGACCCAAGCGAATCATCAGCTCGACCGCTTCGTTTTCAGCAGCGCGTGGACGAGAGTCGAGAAACGTTTGATAGCGCGTTGCAAATAATTCCGTTGCAGCAGCATTCGGTTGGTGGCCACACGAAGCTAATTCTAGTCTCTCGATTGGTCCCGGTAGCTCAGCATGAACAATTAATAACGCATTGAGTCGAGTTAGCTCGGGCATTGCCTTGCGCAAGTCTTCCTCTGTGACGTTTGGAAACTCATCAACGCCCGAGTGAATAAGAAAACATTTGAAGCCTACCACGCCCGCGGACGCCAGTGGTTCGAGTTGAGGTGTATTCCCGGGAACGACGCCGCCCCAAAAGCCGACGTCGACACTGCACTGGCCGCGCGCCGCGTCTTGCTTTTCCTTCAACGCGTTGAGTGTGGTGGTCGCCGGAATTGAATTGAGCGGCATGTCGATGAGAGTGGTGACGCCGCCGGCCGCAGCTGCCCTGGTAGCCGTACGAAAGCCCTCCCACTCAGTTCGACCCGGCTCGTTGACGTGCACATGAGTGTCGACGAGCCCCGGCATGACGACCAGGTCGGTTCGAGCGTCGATCAAATCGATGCCGGGCGGGATGTCATCGTAAGGGCCAACGCGGAGAATTTTCCCGTTGTGAATGTGGATTGATGCGGGAGCGATGTCATCCGGTAAGACGACCTGGTGACCTCGAATGATGAGTTCAGGCTGCGAAGCCATGCGCAAGACTGACTAGGTGAATATCGGTGGCGGCGGCGGTAGGTTTGGCCCCTGCGCTTCGCCGAGTCCGAATACCTGTTCGTACGCTGTTTCAATCGCCGCAAAAGTGATTGGCATAGCGAGAAACATTCCAACATAACAGAGCAGCATGCCGATGAACATGAGGATCCCGTTTAGTAGCCACAATCCCACCAAGGGTAGAAAGTTGGCCATGGCGCCCTTGGCGCTAAGTTTTACTGCGTCAATCCCGGACAATTTTCGATCTACTATAAGCGGGTAGCTGAATGTGAAAATGACCGAAACGAGCCCTATCAGGATAAACATCACCAGCATCATCAGGAATAACACTGCGAGGAAACCAAAGAGACTGGCGGGGTCGGGATCGCCGCCCGATCGCGGCATCATCAAGAACATGCCGGCATACATCACAATATAGAACGGCATGATTATCATCACCATGGGCACGTAGTGAAGCAGCGTCGCTATAACACTCTCGCCGAAGTAGTCAAAGCCTTTGAAGAGGAGCCCGAACTCGATCGGCTGGTTGCGTCGATGATGAAAGAGCGCCAGATAGAATCCGCACATCAGCGGCCCGAGAATAAGTCCGAACGGAACGAAGCTGCCGAGGATCATGGCGACCGTGGCCATGCCGACAAACAACCAGTAGCGCTGCCTGATCAATTCCCATCCGGTTTGAAGGCATACGACAGGTTGCACGGCGCCACGCCGGAATGTGGGTGTGGGGGAAAGATTTTGCATGCGTAGTCCTCTTTACTGTGCGGGAATCGATTGGACCGTGGCAGGTTTGCCCGGCCAGCCCGCGGTAGTCATCAACCACCGCAGTTGGCCTTTGATGCTTTCGGTATAAATTAGTGCCCCCATCTTGTTTGGGTGGCCCAGCGAAGCGTAGCGGCACGCCAACTGGCTTAGCTCGCGGTGCTGCTTCTCTGGTTTGGTCTCTTTTCTGTCTTTCGGTTTTCGGTAGGTCTGTTTGCAGCTGTCGCTGCGCGCCTGCCTGACGTCGTCGTCTGGTTTATAGGCTGCGGTGCCGAGTGTCAGGATCACGATTGCTTTACGCAAGCCGGAAAGATTCGTGGAAGCAAATTTGAAATTCCACAGCAGTGTTTGCGGCGCGGAGAAAGCATGTTCGGGCGCGAATTCGATCTCGGCGAAAAGAACGCGTTGCGTCGAGCCGGACTGGCGCAGTTCTGAATTCACGGCCGCTATCGCCTGGGCCAAGCTCGCAGTAGAGACCTTGTACCATGTCTCAGAGATTGCCACCAGCCTTTCTTTCATCTCGCGGTCGCTCAGTTTTTCCTCCGATGTCTGCTCGCGATGGCTGGTGAGTTTTTTAATGAGCAGGCGCGTAAAACTATTGTTGTCCGTTTCCGGCGATACGATTCGATAATATCCGGTCACCACCATGTGAGCTCGTGGAAAGCTCTTCGCGATTCGCGTAAGCAATGATTGCATGCGAGTGCCGCATTTTTCCCTGATGCTGGTCTCGAGAGGATCGAGCGGCATGGACGTATCGAGCAGGTTATTGACATCCACGTCGTTGATGCAGCCGTCGACGAGGACGAGATCGACTTTGGATGGATCGGAGTAATGGCCGAGTGCGTCATCGACTTGTTGATTGATGGTCGGCGTGAAGAGATTCACTTCGCCATCGTTCGAGGTGAAAGCGTTTTCCAATGGACTGCCGAGCTCGATGACGGCGCCTGAATGAGCTTTGATAATTTCATGGACGGGCCTGCCGGTTTTTTCCTGGAGCCAATTTTTAACTCGCCACCAGATCTTGTCGCGCTGGCGGAGTCCCTGTCCCCACATGATGGAGTCTCCCAGGACGAGCATATTGAGCGGCTCGGCTGCCTTGTCGGTTACTGGCGGATTGGTTTCTTCGTTTTCTCGGGTGGCGGCTTGACGCGGCGCAGTTTGGGTGGTGTCAGTTTTACCCGCTGTGGTTGCTCCGCCTTGGCCT
>DATEDU010000104.1:0-20806 GCA_035281525.1 Pyrinomonadaceae bacterium
GTTCCCTCCCGATCGCAGGTTTAAGTGGTCACTGCGGAACAACACGAACTACATGCAGACAGGGTGCCTCTCTATCCTCGATTACTCAGCCAAACATGCGAAGGACATGCTGCGAAACTTCTATCGCAAGCACTACAACTCCTGGCAGAAAGGTGTCAAAGGGGACCCGTACGCGTATGTTATTCCGTCTGAACAAGGTGATCGCCGTCGTGTGGCTGAGATGATCAACGTGCTCACCGGTCATCATATTGAGGTAGGGCGTGCTACTGCGCCGTTCAAGGTAACCGAAGGAGAGTACCCGGCAGGCACTTACGTGGTGCGTATGGACCAGCCTTATCGAAACTACGCTGTTGACTTGCTTGACCCTCAGAAGTTTCCTGCCGACACGCCATTTCAACCATACGACGATGTGTCCTGGGCCCTTCCAATACATTATGGCGTCGAAGCAAAAAGGATCGCTGACGCCAAGATCAAAGACGTCACAATCGAACCTATTAAAGAAGTTCGTCCGGCCGGGCGTATTAACGGAGATGGTCCTGTCTATCTTTTAAAGGACACGGGACAGGAGTCGTTGCTGGCTGCGCGACAGCGACTCGCCAACTTTAAGATCGAGATCGCTGAAAAGTCATTCAAAGTTGGTGAAGCTGAATACAATGCCGGGTCATGGATCATTCCGGCGCAGAAAGACTTGCGTGGAGCACTCCAACGGGTCGCGGAGGAGTTCGGATTAGACTTCGAATCAATTGCAGCAGCACCGGAAGTGGTGCGACACGAGTCACGCTTGCCGCGCCTCGCTGTTTGGCATACGTGGGACGATACTGAAGGAGTCGGTTGGATTCGCTACACGCTCGATCAACAGAAGATTGCGTACGACTACATCAGCGATGATCAAATTCGCGCCGGCAATCTGAAGCGCCGCTATGATGTGATACTGTTTGGCCACACCTATCTCAGCTTGAAGGGTCAGATTCACGGAATCGACAAGAAGTTTAGCCCAATGCCGTTCACGAAGACGGCTGAATATCCTAGTCACGGAGTTCCCGATGCATCGGACGACATCACGGGCGGAATCGGATGGACCGGAATGTCGAATCTGGAAAGGTTTCTGGCAGACGGTGGGATGCTCATTACTTTGGGGGGCGGTTCGCAATTGGCGCTCGACGGAGGTCTGGTGCGCAACGTACGGCGTGGCTCGGGAAGTGTATTCACGCCTGGAGTTGAAGTTCGAGCAAAGTTTCTCCGCATGGACCATCCACTGGCTTACGGCTACTCGGAAATCACGTCGGCGTTTCGCTCGAACTTTCCGGTGTACGACGTGGGCGTCGCACACCGAGGCCTGATAGTGCTTCAGTGGGGCACGAAAATGCCGGCCGAAGAACGGGAAGACAAACCTGATGACTCAGGGAGTGATAAGGGATCTCAACCTATGCTCGTGTCAGGAGGAATGCGCGGTGAAGATGCGCTCGAAGGACGTCCGGCAATCCTCGATATTCCCGCTGGCCGAGGGCGTGTGCTCGCGTATAACTTCAATCCGATGCATAGAGACTTGAATCATTCGGATTACCGCTTGCTCTGGAACGCGCTGTTGAATTGGAATGCGCTGTTAAGTAGGTCACGGTAACTGATACATGAAATCGGGGTTGCTCTCTGGTACAATCGTCCAAACTCACTGAAAGCTAGGAGGATCCTCATCAAATGAGCAACGAAGAATTTCAAAGAAAGATGGATTTTATCGTGGAGCAGCAGGCTCAGTTTGTTTCCGACATGCAAGTACTCCGTGAGTCGCAGGCCGAGACGGACAACGTAGTAGCTCGGCTCGCCTACGCCACTCTCGAGGGGTTCACGGACGTGAATGCAAAAATCAACGCATTGGTCGACTCGCAGATTAGAAATGACGAGAACATGAGGCTAGCGGATGAGCGCTTCAATGCGAAAATGGATGCATTAGCCGACTCACAAACGAAACTCAATGAGGCTCAGGCCAGAACGGATGAGAGTCTGCGAAATCTAATCGAGCGCCAACACCAACCTCGATTGCGTGCTAACGGAGGAGAGCCTGAGGAATCTGATCATGAACATTGATCGGTATCCCCGCGATGGACGTAATGGACATTAAAAACGTTCTCCGCCGTTCCACCCTTCTTTCCTTATCAATGTTGCTCAGTTTGGTCGCCGCCTACGCTCAAGGAGCAGCGGACGCACAACTGCGTAGCTCTGGCGGGCCCCTGATGGCCGAACAAGCTGCCTACGATGTTAAGTCCTACGACCTCGATTTACGGATTGATCCAAACGAGAAGTCCATCAAAGGAGCCCTCACCGCACACGTCCTGATCGTTCGTCCGACCAGTTGGTTCGTGCTGGATCTCGACCCGCCATTGAAGGTTGATTCAGTAACTCTAGTTAACCAGTCAGGCAAAACTTCTGAGCAATTAAAATTCGAACGCCGCGGAGGCAAACTCTGGGTCGCCTTTCCGATAACGCAAAACGCCGGTAACGATCTACGCGTGCGAGTTGCGTATGGCGGTCAGCCGCGAGTGGCGTCGCGGCCCCCGTGGGTGGGAGGCTTTGTCTGGTCAACGACTCGAAGCGGCGAACCGTGGATAAGTGTGGCTTGCCAGGGTGAAGGCGCCGATATCTGGTTCCCCGTCAAGGATCACCCGTCCGATAAGCCCGAGACTACTTCCCTGCACTTCACTGTCCCGAAGCCGTTAGTTGTCGCCTCAAATGGAACATTAAAGAGTGTGGACCAGAATCAGGATGGGACGCAGACGTTTAATTGGTTCGTGTCAGTGCCTATCAGCAACTACAACATCACACTCAATATTGCCCCTTATGCAATCATCGAAGACAAGTATCCAAGTGTTTCAGGCACAACAGTGCCCGTCATGTTCTGGGTTTTGCCAGAGGATCGCGACAAGGGGATGAGTCTTGTCCGGTACACCAAGGATTACCTTCGCTTCTTTGAGGAGTACCTCGGCCCATTCCCTTTTCGCACAGAGAAAGTTGGCATCGCGCACACAAGTTACCTCGGGATGGAACATCAGACGATCATTGCTTATGGCAACCACTTCAGGTACGACGCGAATGGCTTTGACTGGTTAATGTTTCATGAGCTCGGACACGAATGGTGGGCCAACCTGGTGACTGCTGACGATTGGCGAGACTTTTGGATTCATGAAGGATTCCAATCGTTCATGGATACGCTTTATGTTGAGCGGACACGCGGAAAGGACGCATACCTGAAGGCGATGGCTAATCGCATGCGACACCTTCGCAACATGCAACCAGTCGCTCCGCGCGAATCACGAACAACTTTGCAAATGTACTGGGCAGCTCCGGACTATGTCGTTAGCGATCCGGATATCTATGACAAGGGCGCAGTGGTTTTGCATACCTTGCGTTATCTGATAGGCGACAAAGCCTTCTTTACTGCGCTGCGACGAATGGCTTATCCGGACGCACGTCTGGAGAAAGTCACTAACGGGGGGCAAGTTCGATTTGCAACCACCGACGAGTTTTTACGCATTGTAGAAAAGGCTTCGGGCAAAGACCTTGATTGGTTTTTTGAGGTATATCTGCGTCAGCCCAAACTTCCGCGGCTGGTTTCGGAAACGAGAGGAAATGATTTGGTGCTCCGTTGGGAGGTTCCTGAGAATTTGCCGTTTCCGATGCCCATCGAGGTTCAGATCGGAAACTCTGTCAAGCGCTTTGAGATGAGTTCCGGCGAGATCTCTATTCCTCCAGGTTCGGTAGAGACTGTGAGAGTTGATCCGCAGAACTGGATCCTGAAAGCGCTGTAGTCATCCCCAGGCGCAAAGTCCTAAAAAGGATTTTCATCATGAGAAATATCATCAAGCTGGCTCTTACGCTGCTAATCGTAGCGAGCATTTTTCCAACGACTAATGCAGGTGTGACGCCCGAAGATCCAAAGTTTGTCGGGCAGTCACTCACGTTCGGCGCCTTTACTTTGCGGTTTAATGTTGGTGGTACTTTCACGCTTGAGGGCAAGGGATGGGCGGCCGCACTGAATGGCACGTGGAAGAGTGCGGGAGATGAAGTCGAGATCATGATGTCCGGCGGACCTGGCGGTTGTGACGGCGCCGGCAAATACCAGTTTCGCTTCGAAGGCAAGCGTCTGATCTTCAGCCTTGTCTCAGACGAGTGTAGACCGCGCCGAATGATTCTCGATGGAAGTACCTGGCTGCCCGCCGGAGAGACAGAGCCCATTCCCGTCCGACACATCAACAGAACCGCGGGTAAAAAAACGAAGCTGCGCGTTCATACAGGAAATACAAAAGGAAGCTGGCCGTCATTTCGTGGCCCAGTTGCTTCAGGCGTAGCAGATGGCCAAAACCTGCCTGACCGCTGGAACGGAAAAACGGCTGAGAACATCCTTTGGACCACACCGATTCCCGGACTTGCCCACTCCAGTCCAATCGTATGGGGTGATCGAGTCTTCGTGACTAGTGCTGTCAGTCAGGATCCGAAAGCTACGTTCAAGCCTGGCCTGTACGGCGATGGCGATGCTTCCAAAGATCGCTCACGTCATCGATGGATGATCTATGCCCTCGACCGTCACTCGGGCAAAGTTTTGTGGGAACGCGTCGCCCATGAAGGCGAACCAATCGAAAAACGACATATCAAAGCAACTTACGCCAATTCGACTCCCGCCACCGACGGACGGATTGTAGTGGCATGGTTCGGATCGCATGGCATTCATGCTTTCGACATGGATGGAAGATTTCTGTGGAAGGTCGATCTCGGGCGACTTGATGTTGGCGCTTACGACATTCCGACGTTCGAATGGGGACCGGCCAGCTCGCCGATCCTCTGGAATGACTTGGTTATAGTGCAGTGCGACACACAGACCGACTCCTTCATCATGGCGCTCGATGCGAGTACGGGTAAAACGGTGTGGAAGACCGATCGTGATGAACTTCCGTCATGGGGTACGCCGACGGTCGTTTCGACCCCACATGGACCTGAACTAGTAGCGAATGCGTCGAACTTCATCAGAGGTTATGACCCGCGCACCGGCAAAGAACTATGGCGGCTGGGGCGCAGCTCAAAAATCACCGCGCCCACGCCTATCTACGATCGCGACGTTATCGTCGTCGCTAGCGGCCGTGGGCCTGAGAGACCAATCTTTGTTTTGCGAGCCGGCTCGCGCGGAGATCTCACGTTGCCCGAGGGTAAGTCCAGTAGTGATGCCATCCTCTGGAGCCGAACCGGACGCGGCTCTTACATGCCGACGCCTTTGATCTACAAAGGCATCCTTTACGTGCTTTCGAATAACGGTCTTTTCGATGCGTATGATCTACGCACAGGTGAAGAGGTCTACCGTCAACGACTCCCATTAATAGGCAGCGGCTTTAGTGCTTCGCCGGTAGCTGCCGACGACAAGATTTATCTCTCGAACGAAGATGGCGAAATACTGGTAATCGCAGCAGGACCAAAATTCGCGCATCTTGCTACAAACACAATGGGCGACTTGCTCATGGCAACTCCAGCGCTGTCGAATGGTGTGATGTACGTGCGGTCTGCCACGAGTGTTTTCGCGATCGGACGCAAGAATTCTGCTCGCGTTAACACCACCGCGTCCGGAAAACCTTGAGCACCAAGGTGAGTGATAGTTCAAAAGCCGCCACTGCTAAACCGACAAAAGGATCTGCGTTCCGCGCAATTCTGTGGGGCGGGTTGATTTGCGGAGTCGTGGACATCACGGCCGCGATCATTACCACTCTTGCCTATGGAAGAAGCCCTTTGCGGATGTTGCAGGGAATAGCGAGCGGGGTGCTCGGCGCACGTTCCTTCGAAGGTGGCCTCAAAACCTCGGCTCTGGGACTTCTATTGCACTTCGTCATCGCCTTTGGAGCTACGATCGTTTACTACGCAGCTAGTCGCAAGCTCACGTTTCTCATACGACAAGCAATTATCAGTGGCATGCTCTACGGCATCGCTGTCTACTTCTTCATGCAACGGGTTGTATTACCGCTCTCGGCTGTCGGTCCCAGGGGACCGGTTCGTATACCCCAACTCATTATCGGCTTGATCGTGCACATGTTCTGCGTCGGGCTGCCGATTGCGCTGGTTATTCGGCACTACTCAAAGCCCGCAGGACATGAACTGCCCGCGCATGTATAATATTGGCGTTCCCCAACCCACAATTAAATACTCAAGGGAGTACGAGGACTATGAAGCTTTGGATTGCTTTAGCAATGATGATTTGCGTGCCGGTGATGGCGGTCGCACAACAGAAATCACGGAAGATCTTTCCGTACAATTACACCATCGACGACCTACCGAACGGATTGCGCCTGGTTACGGTGCCGACTGATTATCCCAACCTCGTGGCGCTCTATATTGTGGTGCAAGCGGGGTCGCGCAACGAGATAGAGCCCGGCAAGAGCGGCTTTGCACACTTCTTCGAACACATGATGTTTCGCGGCAGCGAAAACTATACTGCCGATCAACGCGAGGCGATCTTCAAACGCGCGGGCGCCGAGACCAACGCGTACACTTCAGACGATCGCACGGTCTATCACGCGACCTTCTCGAAAGACGACCTCGACGAGATCATGAAAATGGAAGCGGATCGTTTCATTCGGCTGAAATATGAGCTGCCGCAATTCCAAACCGAGGCGCTCGCGGTGAAGGGCGAGTACGACAAAAACAGTGCGAACCCGTTTTCGAAACTCTATGAAGTTTTAAGAGAGACCTCTTTCAAAACGCATACATATTCGCACACTACGATGGGTTACCTGAAGGACATTCAGGACATGCCAAATCAGTTCGAATACAGCCAGGAGTTCTTCAAGCGCTTTTACCGGCCGGAATACACGACCATTGTTCTGGTAGGAGACATCACGCGTGAGCGCGCTCTCGATTTAACGAAGAGGTATTTCGGGGAGTGGAAACGCGGTAGCTACACTGCGAAAATTCCTGCCGAACCGAAACAGTCGGAAGCTCGCTCGGCGAACATTGACTGGCCCTCGCCGACTTTGCCGATTGTCGCCGTAGCATTCCGTGGCCCAGCGTATTCGGATGTCGACAAAGATAAGCTGGCGCTCGACCTTCTGGCGCAGGTTGCATTCGGTGAGAATTCGGATCTTTACCAAAAACTGGTTCTAAAAGAACAGAAGGTCGATGTCCTGGGACCTGATTTTAGCAATCAGATGGACCCGGAATTGTTCGTGGTTTATGCTCGAATCAAAGACCCGAAAGACGTTGATTACGTGCGCGATCAGATTGTCAGCACGTTCAAGCGCTTCACAACAGAGCCGATCCCGGCTGCGAAGCTTGATGCTACCCGCTCGCGGCTGCGGTACAGCTTTGCGATGGCGATGGATAGCTCGAACGCAATCGCATCGACGCTGGCGCCGTTCGTCTCGCTGCGCCGGTCACCCGAAACGATCGACAAACTGGCTGCACTCATGGACACCATCACTCCTCAAGACGTGCGCGACATGGCCGCGAAGTATTTCCGCGACGAGAGCCGCACCATCGTAATGTTGGCTACGAAAACCAAAGATACCGCAGCTACCCAGCAGAAGGAGGAAAAGTGATGAGACGCGCTGTTTTAGCTGTACTCGTTTCGGTTGCTCTCCTGACACCGCTGCTGGCGTTTGGCAGCCCGCATAAAAACATGTCAGCAAAGATCGCTAATGTTTTGATTCCTAACCGTTCGCCGTTGATCACGTTCCGCATTGTTTTCATGACGGGAGCCGCTTCCGATCCGGCAGGCAAGGAAGGCGTGGCGGCTTTGACTGCTGCAATGCTGGCGCAGGGCGGCACTGCCAAGCTGTCCTATGAACAAATAGTTGAAGCAATGTACCCGATGGCCACGTCATTCAATTGGCAGATTGATAAAGAGATGACTGTATTTAGTGGCACAACTCACATTGACAATCTCGACAAGTACTACGGACTCATTAGCCAGATGCTGTTGGATCCAGGATTCAGGGCCGATGATTTCACACGGCTACGAACTGACCTGGTCAATTTTCTGAAAGTTTCTCTGCGTGAGACTAACGATGAGGAACTAGGCAAGGAGTACCTCTACAACATTATTTACGACGCGCATCCGTACGAGCATCAGAACGCTGGCACTGTCAGCTCGCTCGAGAAGCTGACGGTCGATGATGTAAAAGCCTTCTACAAAGCAAATTACACGCAGGCCAATATGGTTTTGGGCCTTGCTGGAGGTTACCCGAAAGATTTTGCGGCGAAAGTCGAAGCCGATTTCGCAAATTTGTCCGCGGGCCAGCCGAATAAGGCAAAGTTTGATACGCCGAAGCTGGACTCCGGCATGCGTATCGCAATCGTCAAACGTGAAACGCGCGCGACTGCACTCTCGCTTGGCTTTCCGATCAACGCGACGCGCGCGGATAAAGACTGGCCGGCGCTGGCAGTCGTCGCCTCTTACTTTGGCCAGCATCGTTCCAGCAACAGCTACTTGTATCAGAAGCTCCGGGAAGCTCGCGGCCTCAATTATGGAGACTACGCTTACATCGAATACTTTCCGCGGGGCATGTTCCAGTTCACTCCTGACCCGAACCTGGGACGCTCGACTCAGATCTTTCAAATCTGGATTCGGCCAGTGACTCCCGAGAATGGTCACTTCGTGCTACGAGCAGCGCTTTACGAATACGACAAGCTGGTGCGCGAAGGAATGTCGAAAGAGGCGTTCGAGGCTACTCGAGAGTTTCTAATCAAGTACAACAATATCCTGACGCAAACGCAGGACGCTCAACTCGGGTACGCACTGGACAGTCGCTACTACAACATTCCCGACTATGTCACCTACATGCGCGATCAGTTATCCAAACTGACGCTCGAGGATGTGAACAACGCGTTGCGCAAGCATCTGAAGTCGGAGTCGATGAGAATCGTGATTATTACGAAAGATGCTGAGGCGTTGCGGGATGCAATTGTGAACAACAAGCCTTCGCCGATCACTTACAATTCACCAAAGCCGAAAGAGATCACGGAAGAAGATAAGGTGATTGAGAACTACAAGGTGAATGTGAAGGCTGAGGACGTAGTAATCGTTCCGGTCGAAAAAGTATTCCAGTAAGTTTTCGAGTTTCGAGTTCCGAGTTCCGAGTTTCGAGTTGAGGCGCCGCGTAGCGGAGGAGTGAATTGCCCACCGATTTATCGGTGGGGATCAGAGCAATACATTACCGCTAGTCCGCGAAGCGGACGGCTGACAATAGCCCACCGATTTATCGGTGGGATCCGAGCAAATACATTATCGCGAGTCCGCGAAGCGGACGGCTGAAGTGTTATCTGAACACGTAACGCAAGTCGTAGTCGACGCCGTGCTTGTCAAGGAGCTTTAGAAATTCCTCATGAAACGTGCGCTTGCGATGGTGCTCCTTTTGATTCTGGATATAAGCAATCGTCCGCCTCACCTGTGAGGCACTAACACTGAACGCTCCATATCCTTCCTGCCATTCGAACTTCCTATATTGTGGAAATGTATCGTGGATCCATTTAGAGGACCCACCTTTGATTAGCTGAACGGCCTTCGCGAAGCTCATCGTCGACGGAAGTGACAGGAGAGCATTCAAGTGGTCGACTGTCCCGCCGATGGCTAGAGCCTTCATCCGGTTGTTTCTAGCGTTCCTCCGATATATGGCCAGATCCGCTTCTAATTGCGAATCTATGATCGGATGTCGCTCTTTTGTGCTGAACGTGCAGTGCATGAGGTTACTGACATATGAGTGAGACATGGTGAGGAGCTCCTGTTCTTCAGCCGTCCGTTTCACGGACTGGCATTATTTTTGGCATTTGTCCGACCGATAAATCGGTGGGCTATTGCAAGTCGTCCGTTTCACGGACTTAAAACACTCTTTCTAGTCGCCGCCGGCGCCGGCGCGAATCCGATCCTCGTCGCGTTCGCTGACGGCCTTTGCTTCTGCAGCTTCAGCAGCGCCTGCTCGCCGAGGTCTACGGAAAATACCGACGACTCCAGCGGTAGCGTTTGAAAATGCACTAGCGAGGCGGCGGGCTCGGGCGGTGGAGCGCAGGTCATCGAGCAGCGAGTATGCGACTGGCGTCGCAATTAAAGTCAGCAACAACGACAGCGTCTGTCCGCCAATTACCACGATTGCGATTGAACGCCGCTCTTCAGCGCCGGGCCCGGTTCCTAAAGCTAACGGTAGCATGCCCGCCACCAGTGCCAGTGTCGTCATCAGGATCGGCCTCAGTCGATCACGGTTGCCCTGCATGATGGCCTCGTCACGTTCCATCCCGTGTGCACGCAAACTGTTCATGTGATCGATCTGAAGAATCGAGTTCTTCTTCACCACGCCAAAAAGCACGAGGATACCCAACGCTGAATAGAGATTAAGCGTATCGCCCGTACCCCACAACGATAACAGTGCGAACGGCACCGACAGCGGTAAGCTCAAAAGGATCGTTATCGGGTGGATTGTGCTCTCAAACTGCGAGGCCAGAATCATGTACATGAAAATGATTGACAAGATAAACGCCCAGACAAACTCCGTGAACGTGCGCTCCAGCTCGCGAGCTCGGCCGGACACAGTCGTCGTATAAGCAGCAGGCAAGTTCATGTCGCGAACGGCGCCGCGCAAAACTTCGATTCGGTCGGCCAACGCGTAACCTGGCGCGACTGAAGCACGCATTGAAACCTGGCGCTCGCGATCCAGCCGATCGATGCGCGAGGGGCTCGTCTCGCGTGTAATCTTGACCAGGTTATCGAGCCGGACTAACCCACCTTTTGATGACGGCACATACAGGCGCGAGATTGTCGGCACATCGTTACGGTCGCCTTCGACCAACCGCAATTGCACGTCATAAGTTTCGTTCAACTGCTCGTCTCGATATCGCGATGCCTCATCGTCCCCACCCACCATCACGCGGAGGCTGGTAGCAATGTCCGACGTGTCCACGCCGAGGTCAGCAGCTCGCTCGCGATCAATTACCACTCGCAACTCTGGTTTGTTGAGTTTAAGAGACGTGTCGGCATCGACAATGCCTCCTAACTTTTCTGAGCGTTCCACAAGTTCGTCAGCGTAATTTGAGAGCGCTTGGATCTCGGGACCGCGAAGTACGAAGTCGATGTCGAAACGTCCGCCCGCGCCGAAGTTGAATGATGGTGCATTCCGCACACCGGCTCGCATCGGAGCATACTTGCGCAGCCGGTTGCGCACTTCCGTCATAACATCCTGTTGGCTGTAATTTCCGCGGAACGCATTAAGCGGATTTCCTTTCGTCAATTCAGTCCAAAGCCGGCCGATTGAAAGAGTTCGCTCTTCGTGTGGCGCAATCCTGACATAAGCCCTGCCCTGATTAACGCCGCCGAGAAATCCTCCGCCCGCATTCGAAAGAACCAATCGCACGCCCGGCGTCGAGAAAATGTCCTTCTCAATCGCCAGCATGACTTCGTTCATTACCGCCAGATTAGTCCCTTCGGGACCATTGATGTTTATCTCAAATTCGGCTTCATCGACGTTGCTCGGAATGAACTCCTGCTTAACCGTGCGGTAGAGAGGCACACTCGAAAAGATCACTGCGAGAGCAACGAAGGAAACCGCAATACGATGGCGCATGGCGAACGACAGCATCGCCGAGTAAAAGCGATCGATATACTTGTAGAAGCCACGTCGAGATGCAGGCGCTCCGTGCCCACCCTTAGCATCATCGACTTTTATCAGTCGCGAGCTCATCATCGGCGTGAGCGTGAAAGAAACGAGCAAGCTCACGAGGATGGCTACCGCCGCAGTGATACCAAACTGGTAGAGAAAGCGGCCTGAGATCGAAGACATGAAAGACACGGGTAGAAAGATGACGACAAGCGACAGAGTGGTGGCGAGTACCGCCAGTCCTATGTCACGCGTGGCTTCTTTCGCCGCTTGGCGCGCTCCCATTCTCTTCTCTTCGATAAATCGGAAGATGTTCTCGAGCACCACGATGGCGTCGTCGATAACCACACCCACCATCAGCACCAGAGCAAGCATCGTCACACTGTTGAGCGTGAAGTCGAGGATCCGCATCATGGCGAAAGTGGAGATCACCGAGCACGGGATCGCAACGGCTGCAATCACCGTGGAGCGCCACGAGCGCATGAAGAAAAAGACGACGAGGCTCGCAAGGATACTGCCCAGGATCAGGTGCTTCTCGATCTCGTGCAGTGCCGATTCGATGTAGCGCGACTGATCGCGAATGATTTCAAGTTTGACGTCCTCGGGAAGTTGAGCCGCCACGCGTGGCAGTTCTCGCTTGATGCCCGCGATTACTTCAATAGTATTAGCGCCGGATTGACGCCGGATCTCCAGCGAGACCGTCGGCACGCCATTCAGCCGCGTGACCGATCTCTGCTGCTTCGTGCCGTCCTCTACTCGACCCACGTCGCGGATGCGTATGGGCGAGCCGTTGACGGTCGCGATGACCAGATCTTCAAAGGAGCGCGGGTCGGAGTAGCGACCAAGCGTGCGCAGCACCAGCTCTTCGCGACCGGTTTCCACATTTCCGCCCGGTACCTCAGCATTCTGCCGCACCAGCGCCTCACGCACAGTAGTAATCGGAATCTGGTACGCTGCCAATCGTTCGGCATCAATCCAAACGTTGATGGCTCGTTCCAAGCCCCCCTCGACGCGTACTTCACCAACGCCGCCGACGCGCTCGAGTTGCACGCGGACAGTCTTGTCAGCAAGTTCGGTAAGCTCACGAATTGAGCGATCGGCGGTGAGAGCGATTGTGACGACTGGAGTGCTGTCGTTATCAAACTTTTGCACGACCGGAGGAGTGGCGTCTTCGGGCAGTCGCCGTCCGAGTGTACTTACGCGATCACGCACGTCCTGGGCTGCTGTTTCCAGATTGCGATCGAGTTTGAATGTCGCGATGACAAAAGAAGAGCCCTGACCGGAGATCGAACGCAACTCGTCGATTCCGTCTACTGTATTAACGACTTCTTCAATCTGCTGCGTGATTAGCGATTCAACTTCTTCGGGAGAGCCTCCTGGAAGCCCAGTGCGAACGCTGACAGTAGGAAGGTCGACGGACGGAAAGCGATCGACGCCCAGCTTGAAGAAGCTGGCGGCACCTACGACGACGAGCGAAAGCACGATCATCGTCGCGAAGACGGGTCGTCGAATACAAATTTCTGCAAGTTTTTGCATTAACCTATTCCACTACCTCAACCGGTTGTCCGGACTGCAAATTGCCAGGCTCGACTATAACTCGATCACCCACATTGACACCGGTGATTATTTCCGTCCATTCACCATTGCGTCGACCGGTCGTAACCGGCTTCTCCAATGCTTTTCCGTTCTGAACGACGATCACTTTTTCAATGCCGGCAAACGTTACGATGGCGTTCGTAGGCACAGTGACCACCATTTTCGCATCGTTCGTGACAATTTCCGCATGAGCGAACGATCCTGGACGAAGCGCGCCATCGTTGCGCACATCTGCTTCAACCAGCAGCATACGGCTCTGCTGCGCGATCACAGGGCTTAGACGTTTTATCTGCCCTACATAAATATTGGAGTCGCCATCTATCGTAACTCTGACGTTTTGCCCTGAACGCACGTTGCCAGCATCGCGCTCAGGCACTTCAGCCTTAAGTCGCAGCGGATCCATACGCACGATGTCCACTACCGGTGCGCCTGCCGCCAGAAACTCGCCGACACTTGCTCGCTTCTCCTGCACGATTCCATCCAGTGGCGCGTAAACAGAGGTGTCAGCCAGCTGCTGCCTTGCTAATGACAACTCGGAACGCCGTTGTGCGAGCAACGCCTGACGATTCCGGATTTCCTCAATTGAGTCCTGATATCGGCTTTCGGCAACTTTGAAAGCAGCACTGGCAGTATCAAACTCCGAACGGGCTATCACTCCCTGTTCGACGAGCTTCGCGGCGCGATCGCGACTAGCGCGCGCTTCGTCGAGAACCGCACGTGCCTGCCTGACCGTTCCTGTCTGTTCCGGATCGACGCGATCATCTTTGCCGTCAGGCGATAAGCCAAGTCGAGCTCGCGCCTGGGCCAGCGCTGCTTCAGCCTGCTGCACTCGCAATGCGTAATCCTGTTGTTCCACTTGTGCGATCACCTGCCCTCGGCGCACTACGCTGCCCAAGTCGACAGTGATCGAACGCAGCCGTCCCGGAACCTTAACGCTGGCAGTTGTTTGATCGTAAGCCGCGAGAGTTCCGTTGACTGTTACGGCTTCGCCGAAGGGTGTCTCTTCAACGCGAGCAGTCTTGACCTGACGAGCGGCCTTGGCTTCACCTGGACGGTTTTGTCGGGATGAGGCAGGGTAGTCGCTCTTGCACGCGCTGATGAGGAAAGCGAATGCAAGACTCAGAAGAACAATGCCGGAAATACGTACCCAGTCTCTCGATTTTCGGAAAACCAATTCGAATGTAACCCCTATTCCATCAGTCAGTTTGGACCGCACTGAGGAGAGGAGTTTACCATGCTATCCTCCAAAACTCTTACGCAGCAGATAGGACATCTTGATGAAGAAAGTCCTGCTATTCCGGCGAAAACCAGGAACCAGCCGGCCGCTGAACGGGTGTAAGCTGTCATAGTTCATGTCGTCGTTATAGCCGACATAAAATGACGTTCCCGGACTGGGTGTCCAGCCGCCCAAAAACTGCGCTCTGACTCGCGAATTGAGGGTGTTGTAGTCGATGATAGCTCGAGCGAAAGTCGCTTTAGTGAATTGGTAGGTGCCTCGCCACGTTAGAATATTCACGTCGAATGCGACTAACCCAGTGTCCTTGCGCACCAACCGCTCTTTGTTCAAGCTTAACGACGTTCGAAACTCGTTTGTCGGCTGATACGTGACCCCGCCGCTTATTTGCAGAAGGTTGCCGCGACCCGGATCCTGAGGCGCGAAACAGACGGCCGGCCGTTTGTCTTCTTCACCTGCTTTAGGTTCAGGACACAAACCAGCTGCGGCCGCTTCGCGAGCGGCAATCGCGGGGGGACTGACTCTCGGATACTTCGGTTCGCTGCCGAAGTCGAGATCAAAGTGGCCGAACCGATAGGTGACTTGCCCATTGAATTGAATCTTCTTGGTGTAGTTCGAGCCAAAATACACCGATAAGTGTTGCTTATTCGACGAGCGCTCGTTGTCAGGGCCAAAGAACGTACACTTGTTTTTGCCGCCAAAAGGATTACACGGTACGGCCTCCCGAGTCGGTCCAAACTCGCGATCAAAAAGGCGCTCGTAGCCCGGTTCCCACCAAAATCCAATCCAACTGCTGCGCGGCATATATAACTCAACCAGATTCTCCGCTTCCCAGATATACATTCTTCCCTGCCAGTCATAGTCGACGTGCGCGAAAGTATGAATGTGATAGGAAATCAGCTTGTTCTTCGGCTTGGGATCGGAGTTGTAGCGCCAGAAACCGTAGTTAAAATTCGAGTTAGTTCGCTGGAAGAAACCCACATCCGCGCGGTAGTCCTGAGTAAAACCCTCGCCGCCGAATTCATAACCCCAATTCCGACCAGAGACGCTGTACATGGTCGAATAGCCAAAACCGTTACCGGTGCGGTACCGCGTTTTACCGTCGTCAGGATCAAAGAAATGGTTTCTTGAGGTCGTTCCCAATGTTTGAAAAGTAAATGTGGTCTGCTTGTTCAGCTTGTACCGCCCATCGATTGCGAACAGTTGATTATGCTTGTCGATGAAGTTGTAACTCGTGGCGAGAATGCCCAGCGTATTTTCCTTGCCAACGTCACGTTTGAGACGGAGCACTCCGATGTAGGCGTTCTTATCAATAAATCGTTCGGAGTCACACACCACTCTTGGGTCGAATTGCCTTCGTTCAATGCAGGAGAAAAGGGCGCCACGGTCGTCGGCACTCAGGTTTCCTGGTCCATTGTCGCTCGCGGCGATGATGCCAAAACTGTTCTTTCCGATTTTGCCGGTAGTCTTAATTGCTACATCAGGATCGACGATGGCTCGAGTATGCACTGCCGTAATCGGCGTCTGAAAGATGTCGATGCCTTCGAGGAAGAAAGGCCTCTTCTCAGGAAAGAAGATCGGAAAACGCTGGTTGGCAGTTACTACGAGTTGGTCAGCTTCAACTTGAGCAAAGTCAGGATTGATTGCCAGATCGAGCGTCATGGCAGGACTCGGAATAAACTTCGCTGTGAGTCCCGGGTCAAACTTGATTGGCTCGTTTACTATTCGTCCTGGATCAACCGCGGCAGCTGCAGTACTTGGAAAGACTCCGAACGAGCGTACGAATCTGCCGTCCTGCGACAGAGTCAAGCTTGGGATTAACTCGATAGTTCGCTCGGCCAGAATTCCCTCGAGACCAGTCAGTTTACCGGCCTGGTTCATGTTGCCGCTGACACTTCGGTTAAACGGCATCCACGAATCGAGCTCGCGATTGAAGCGTTGAATGCGACGGAAGAAATGCGCCCCCCACAGCTTTCCTTTGCCTGCTTCGTAACGAATTGACTTGAATGGAATGGCAATCTCTACAACATAACCGGTCTCGCCGATTACACCTTTAGAGTCCATCAATATGTCAACGCTCATGTCTTCCCCACGGCCTTCAGTCATCACGCCATCGCCTTGAATTCCTAGTGGGTTGAAGAACATCTCGAACGCCTTGCGCTGATCATTGAAAGTATCAAGGTAGAACCCGACATAGTCGTCGTTCCAGATGTTGTCGCGCTTAGCGACGGTGGAACGAATCCCGGACGGTTCATCGAAAGCCTTGAAAGCGACGTACAGAAACTTGGGATCGTAGCCGACTAAGACTTCCGTGGGTTTTGAAGGAGCAATGTTGTCGCCAGGATCAATCTGATAGAAATCCTTCAATACTACGGCGTTCTTCCACACCTCGTCGTCGAGCTTTCCGTCGATCACCGGCGGCTTATCAAACTTTGGGATCGTAACCGGGTTTGCCTTTTCTGGAGGAAGAACAAATGCACCCTTGGCTGCCGGAGCCGGTGCGGACGTCGTCGCAGCATTTGGCGCTGGAGCTGGAGTTGACGTTGAAGTCTCAGTTGGAGCCGGGGTCGGACTCGGAGCCTTAGCTTCCTTGGGAGATGGCGCCGGAGTCTCCGCAAAAGCAGTCTTGGGTATTGGCGAAGAAGACGGTGTGGGGGATGCAGTAGTTGTCGGGGCCGGTGGCTGAGAGCTATTGGACTGACCAAGAACTGTTCCCATCTGGGCCGTTAGGGCGATAAGCAGCAATAATAGAACTTTTTTCATAACAGTAACGTCCACATACCCAACCCAGTCGGGCTTCAATGCAGGGGATCCAGCTTGTCTAGTCTTGCGAGTTAAGGGTTATCGGGTTTGGGGGAGTTTCAAACCCTGGTTTAAGCCGGCTTGCTTCGATGCCGCTGCCGGCCTGTGGTTGCCCGGCCCTACCGGACGGTACGATTGAAATGCTAGTTCGGTTGCAAACCTTACCGAGGATGGAGCGTGATTCTTCCGTCCCCAGTGTTTAAAACAAAAACATTGCCTCCACGGCCGACTTTCCAACGCTTTTTGCGCGGTGACGGCGCCAGATCTTCCGAAACGGTCATACCAGGGGCGTCGATGCCCTCAGCGTTCGTCTCGATAGTGAAGTTGGCACCAGAAGGAATCGTCAGCGAGATCGGTCCATCACCGGTTCGCGCCGCCAAACCTACGAAACTTCCCTCAAGAGAGATCGGTCCATCGCCGGTACGTGCGTCAACCTGCCCTTCAAAATTGATGACTCGAATTTCGCCGTCGCCGGTGTTGACCAGCAACTGCCCCTTGCCGTTGCTGACCTTAATTGCGCCATCACCCGTACGCAGGGTCAGGTCGCCCGAAACACCTTCTGCGTCCAACTCTCCGTCACCTGACGAAACATGCAAACTGCTCTTACGAGGCACGTACACCTCAAGTGAAGCCGTTCCGGAGTTATAGTCATGCAGTGACTTCGCGACGATCGATATGGAGGAGCCTTGCTGTTGGGTCTGGATGTCGATATGTTTCAGGTCCTCCCCGTCTCGACCCTTTTTCGTGGCCTTGTAACTAACTTCCGACTTGTCCCAGCCGCGTACGGTCACGGTTCCGTCGAAAGTCACGACGTTCACACGCGGAGGACCAGGGACTGTAAAAGTCTTAGACTCCTGCTGAGTCACAAGCTTGTAACCTCTTCCTGTTCCCCTGCCTTCACCGCGCCCTTCACCGCGTTCGGCACGCATCTCTTCGCGTATTTCTTTTTCAACCTCGCGCTGGATCTCTCTTTGAGATTGTTCCAACTCGCGTTGCGCTTGTCGCATCGATCGTTCGACTTCGCGTTGCACCTCAGCTTGCAACTCGCGTTGCTCCCTCATAGCTTCCAGCTCTTCTTGCCTTTGCTCACGCTGTCTCTCGCGCTCCTCTTCCCGTTCTTCGTGGGCTTTATTCTTTCTTTCCGGGAGGAGACACGTGGCAGGACTTAACTGACGGCCATCCTGGGCGTGCTTAATCATGATGCGGCCATTGACGTTGTCCAATTTGATTCGTGGACCACCGCTGCCGAGCTGGCCGTAAAGCTCGTGGCCGACGTACTCTCCGTGCTGTACTTCGAGACCAAAATCGTTACTGATGTTGCCGTGCACAGTACTCGCTTTGACAACCGCGTTTGCATCAGAAGGAACTACGAGCGCGAGATTGCCATTAACCGAGCCAAGCGTTATTGGCTTTGTTTCGTCGAGTCTGGCGAAGACAGCTTCGAGTGCTCCGTTTACCGTAGAAAGCTTGGTGATGCCGACGAGTCCGCGGACTATCACCTTGCCGTTGATCGATGAAGCATTGACGTCACCTTCAACGCCATCGACGTCGAGTGACCCATTAATCAGATCGATCGACTCAAGCCGGGCGCCGCGGGGCACAGTAACCGTGTAGTCGACAATCGCCGGATTGTTGTAACGGCCCTTGGCATCCATGTGGAATGACTGTTCCATCTCCGGATAGACAGTTTTAATTCTGATTGCGTCGGCCGAGGGGATAACTTCAATCCTGGCTTCATTCAATCGTTCGCGCCTGTAAGCTCTTTTGATGGCGTCGACTTGGACCTCATTCCGGTCCCAAACTGCAATCCGCACGTTTCCGTTCAGATTTTCAAGACTTACACGACCATTTGCTGAAAGGGGATGGGTTTGATGGAACTCCTCACGTAGCTCCTGGGGGTCGCCGGCGCTGGACGTCTCGAGCTCTGTGGCGCGCTGGATACCCGTCTGGTCCGCACCAACTTGCATTCGCGATGCATGTCCGCTGGAGGCGTTCGTGAGCGCGACTCCTAAAACAAATAATGAGATTAAGGACTTGACTAACATCTTACTTATCAACACTCGCTTTCGGGGTTTGTAGTAGTTGTCTGAAATTAGCTGGCACGTCTTAACTTAATGTCGCCGTTAAGAGTCTTAAGCAGCAGTTCGCGGCCGCCACTCCCAATTCGCCCGCTGAGGTGTTTGCGGCTAATTCTGCCGGTTACGCTTAGAGGGAAATCGGTCGATATTTCGCCGTTGAATGTATCAGCCTGGACTTCGGTATTGAGATCAGAAGGAAGGTCCAAAACAATCTCGCCGTTCACTGTCTTGAACTCGAGGGCATCTTTCCAATTAGCATCGCCAAGCTTAACCGCAATTTCGCCATTCACTGTTTTGGCTTGAGCATGGCCATTGGTTGAAATCTGTATCTCACCATTCACGGTTTGAGTTAAGACGTTCCCACCCATCGAGGTGGCCGTGATCTCGCCGTTTACAGTGCGACCATCGAAGGTAACTCCTGCCGGCACTCGCACCACGAAATCGACTTTCACGTCGTTGTTGCGGACGCTCATACGGCCGCCGCGACCTGGCTCGCAGGTATTCGGTCTGTCGGGATCGTCACTCGGATAGACTGCACAGATCGTGACTCCGCCCGGATGTTCTACGACTTTGATGTCCACTGAATTTGGATCATTGCGATTAGCTTTTCGGTGTGCCACTACTTCAACTTCGTTCCCTGAAGCAGCTCCAGCACTAATGTCACCATTGATTCCCTTTATTTCGACGCTCAGGCCCGGCGCAACTCGCCCACTCCAACGGAACTCGCCACCAGATTGCGATTGCGCTACCGCATCCGCACAGACACTTTCGTCGACGGAAACGTTTTTAGCATTTGCGGTAGCCATACTGCTATCGGCCAATTGGCTCGCAAAGCCGTACACATTGGCAACGAGTTCTCGCACGCCATTCAATTCTTTTACGGCGCTCGAATAAGCTGCCAGACCGACCAATAGAATTAGGATTGCTTTTGTTTTCATGATGTTCACCACCCTTACAATCTCCGGGCCGGGAACAGTCACCTTGGAGGTTTTATTGCTACCGCTCCCGGCCCGTCTGCGTTGCTCTAGTACCAGAACACCAACCGAGATCTGTTTGTGGCAACAAATTTGAGTTTTTTGGGGGATCTAATCCTTCTTTTGCAGATGGAGCGTACCGCCGAATGAGGCTACGTAAATGGTCGCCCCTCCCTCACCGCAAACAGCACTATAACGCTTAAGTGTGTAGACGGGGACCCCATCTACCTTAACCTTAACGCGAGGCTTACCTTTAACAATCACATCAATCGGTGGAGTTGCCGGTGCTGGAGCTGTCTGTGAAGTCGTACGCTTGCTTGGTGCCGCAGGAGGCGCCGGCGTAGGGCCAACCAAATCTTCAGTCAAAAGCGTGAGAGGAAAGTCCGTAACGATCTCCCCATCCTGAGCCATCTTCGCATTCAGGTTAAACGAAGCATTCACCGGTAATGTCAGGATAACGTCGCCTGACAGCGTCTTGAATTCATAACGGCCTTGCTGAGCAAGTGGGCCAAC
>DATEDU010000105.1:0-5830 GCA_035281525.1 Pyrinomonadaceae bacterium
ATCATGTCGTGCGGCACGAACTGGTCGTAACCCGGAGCCGAGTGCCTCACAACATCAGGAAACCCCGGACGTTGCGCTTCTACCGAGTACCTTTTCTGACCAGTGCGTCTAAATACAACTATCATGGTTCGTTACCACCACATTGTGAGAGCGCGAGAGCTGCCAGGTCCAGTGAGTGTACGACGATCATCGTACAAACGTTCGCTTCACCCTAACCAAGTGACATAATTACTATCGCCAGTGATTATGGCCACGATCGGCATGGACCTGAAATGGTCAGGCACCATATAGTTACACGCCATGCAGACCCCACTAAATCAGGAAACTCCTTCCGTCTATAAGTGGTTCGTCGCCTACTGTATCTTCATGGCTTTGGGTTATCTGACTGCGGCGGCGATGGGAATTGTGTTTCTGTTTATTGAGCCTGACGCGGACATGAGTGCTGCGGAAGCGAGAATATTGGGCGTGGTGTGTCTGATCGTGGGCCTGGTGTTTTTCGTTCCCTACGCGGCAGCTCCATTCTTGCCGCGTCAAAGCTGGGTTTGGGTGTTTGGACTTGTACTCATCTGCATCGGACTGGGCAGCGCTTGCTGTTTACCCGCGTCTGTTCCTCTATTGATATTTTGGTTGAAACCCGAGATGAAGGCGTTTTACGGTAGAACGCTGAACCCATCACCTCCGCCACCGCCGCCGCAATGGAGTTGAAGTTCACACTGGCATAATGAAGAACGTGGTAGGGCTGATTGTTGGCCCAAACGCAATCAGCATCCTACCACGATCGTAATTACTCGCTCCGATGGGTAGCGCTCAACGAATCAATGCAACCGGTCTATGCAGTTGATCTGTCTTCCGTCTTTATCTGTGCAGCCCCACTCCCAATCCCCGAAACCATTACGGTCGATGTTGAAACATCTCTTGCGGCCGCAGATGCTGTAAAAGGGCGTGACGTTCAGATCGTTCGTGTCCAGGTTGAGCGACCGCGGTTTGCCTTTGCCGGTTAAGGAGTGAACCGCTTTCCCTTTCGCATCGATGAACGTGACTTTGACGTCGCCCTTCTTCTCGTATCCCGGAAGCGCGACGCGCATGACGTAAAAACCCGCGGGCAATCTGCGCTGTTCAGCGATCGAGACATACCCATACAACAGGTCGACTCCGGCGGTGATCTCTTTCTCAGTCGGCAACTCATCCCGCTTGAGCGCGGCGGCCACAACTTGAAAGTTCGCGGCAATTTCACAGGTGAGTGTTTCCTTAACGATTGTCTGTCCGGCAGATTTCGCGCTGCGTTCCAGCGAATCGGCTAGTTGTTTTTTGAAAGCTGCGATATCGACTGTGGTTGCTGGTTTGCTCATGGCATCTCCTTTTGTGTCTGGTGGGTGGACGATGATTGAAAACTTTGACAACGACGAGGTGTTTTCGAAAATCACGTCCGGCAGTAATCCTCTCGTTGAGAGGAACAATGAAACTTCAACGGCAGCAGTAGATTAATGCGAGGAATGAACGTAAGTAATTAGGTCGGGCTGAATTTTCGCTTTCAAGAAATTCATAAAAATCTCAGAACTCATGTCTTCCGTGGTGTCCTAACCTTAGCATTTTTCTTTTTAATCCGTGTTCCTGTTGGTCGCGGAACATGCGCTATTCCGGGGTTCATAGAAAACACGGATTTTCAGATTAGGACAGCACCCATGTTTTCCTAACCCTTTTGCTCCCGCAACCCTTTTGCTATTCTTTTCGCCCGTTCGCGCACTCAACCCGGGTCGCAGAAGGTAAACAAAATGAATCCCTCGCCTTATCGTGCACCTTTTACCTCGGCGCATGACAAAGCCCGCATAGTGAAGGTCGTACTGATCGTCGGCGCGATTGCCGCCGGTGTGTCGTTACTGGCTGAATCGCTTACATTTGCGTTTCCGCCGTTAACCGAAGATCAGGAGCTTGGCGACAATCCGATCGGTGCGCTTCTGATGCTCGTAACATTTGGGATCGCAGTTCTCGAGCTAATCATCTACGTGACGACGGTGGTCGCTTTTCTTCTTTGGCTCTATCGCGCCTACGACAATCTGCGGGCATTCGATCGCTCGCGTCCACTCGACTATTCACCTGGGTTCGTGGCCGGCAGCTTCTTCATTCCCTTTGTCAATCTGGTTATTCCCTATCGTGCCGTAAAGGAAACATGGGAAAAGAGTTTGCCACCAGACGAGGCCCTGCTGTCCGCTCCTGGTGCTCCCGCCTCGTTTCCTGTTTGGTGGTTTTTTTGGCTGGCCGCGTCTATTTCCGGCAACATCTCCCTGCGACTTTCGTTCAACGAAGACATTCCGGAGAGTACCGTCACGGCAGTTTCTATATTTGCGAGCGCCCTGTTTATCGCGGCGGCATTCTTTGCCTATCAGGTTGTTGATGCGATTGATAAGAGACAGGAAGAAACCAGCCGGAAACTAAATCTCGGAAAATTCTCGGCGCCGCCACCTCCTTTAGCCAACCTACCGAACGAGGGATCCGCCGTTGTCGCCAGTTCAGGCGTGAGGGAGCCGTGAAACGTTTTTGAAGCCGCCACGACATGATCAAGTGGAAAGAGGACAGAAAGAGAGAGAAAACAATGCCTGTACTAAAAATCGGTTCATCTGGACCAGAAGTCTCAAACTTACAGCAGCGGCTGAAAGAGCTCGGGTTCGATCCGAATGGTGTTGATGGGAATTTCGGACCCGGTACACAGGCTGCACTAATCGCGTTTCAAAAAGCCAAAGGGCTCGAGCCGGACGGTAAGGCTGGCCCGAATACATTAGCCGCTTTGAATCTCAACGGAAATCAAGGCAGCGCCACAGGTACCACTGGTACGACGACTGCCACGGTGACGACCGGTACAGCCGGCGCCGCTGGCGCTGGCGCAGCAGCGGCCGTTTCGAAGTTGTTGAACGAGGACGACTACAAGCAAGCGGCGGAACAGCTCAACTGCGAGATCGCGGCGATTAAGGCCGTCGCCGAAGTTGAAAGTCGCGGCGCCGGTTTCCTCCCTGACGGAAGGCCGAAGATCTTGTTCGAACGTCACAAGTTTCACGCCTTCACCGGGGGCAAGTTCGACGCTTCACATCCCGATATTTCAAACAAAAAGGCCGGCGGCTACGGGATGGGAGGCGCACATCAGTGGGACCGCTTTAACGAAGCTTTCGCCCTTAATCCGAATGCAGCGATAAAGGCGTGCTCATGGGGTAAGTTTCAGGTGATGGGGTTCAACTTCAACATCTGTGGTTTTGAGAACCTGGACGACTTCCGCGCAGCCATGTCCAAGAGTGAAGGAGAACATCTGAAAGCGTTTTGCTGCTTCATTGACTCCACTAATCTTGCCGGAGCGCTACGCAACAAAAAATGGGCAAAGCTGGCCGAAGGATACAACGGTGCCGATTACAGGATTAATAAGTACGACACCAAGTTAGCGGCCGCTTATAAGAAGTACTCAAAGCAATAAGTTGAGTGCCCGAGGCCCTACTCGTATTGGAAGATTGCGTTGAGGAGAGCGGCTCAGCGCAGTCTTTCCCTTCAACACTGCTCGCCCTGCCTAAAAATCTCGAGATGTTCTTCGTTAGCCGGCAGGACTCAGTTTTTCGGTCGCAGGTTCTGAGGATCATCCGCCGGGTTGGCGTAAATGATCTTGAAGGGACCGAACTGCGCAGCACGGTTCCACGCGGTCAAATTTCTTTAATCCGCGATCAGTGTTGAAGAAGGTCGAAGGTCTAACACTCGATAAGGTGCGGTAAGCAAGCTCACCAACAAGCTCAACTCGACGCGAAGACTCCGTTAAGCACAGCAGCCAGGCGCAGACCGCCCTTTAATAACTGCTCCCGCATCCGTTCGCGCTGCGCGCTTATATATTTATAGGAGACCTTCTGGACCGTAGGCGTGCCGGTTCCGACGTTGTCAGGAAAAACGTACAGTTTCTTCCGCATCGCAACCGCCTCATCTGCGTAGGAGATGGTATCGCCCGACATCCAACGGGCTGCCTGAGTCTCGCTCGCATGATCCAGGAAACGCGCATACTCGGTGTAAGAGTAGCGTTCGAAGTCGACCATCTCATCATCCCAAACGGAATGAAGATTTGAGCTCCATCGATCCATCCAGTTTACCTTCACTTTGTTGCCGCCTAGATCGAGTCCGCCGACATGGAGTGGTTGGTGAATGTCGCCCATCAGATGGACTAGAAAGGCGAGGGCCATTTCGGGCGAGATTGGCTCGGTTTCCCGAGGATTGCATGCGCCCTGGCCCGTTCCGTCGCTGTTGTCCGTGAGCGCCTTTACAACGAACAGGCTCTCGCGCGAACCGGTGCGAAGGAATGCGCTAAACGCATCGATCGCCACCACCAAATCGCCACAACGAGCCTTCTCCGAATCGCGGTAGCTCGCCAGGCCGTCTTTAACGGTGGCGAAATGCAGAAGTTTGTACTTATCGTAACGCGAATCGGATCGCAGATCGTCAGGCCAGTTCGCGACATCGGCGAGAGTACGGCCGTTGAGAATGCTCGACACTTTGGCTTGCGCGGCGGGAGTCAGGTGGCGTTGCGCGATCTCACCGACGACGCGATGACCGGTTGGCCCCCACGCATTCGCGGAAGAGGCGAAAGTGAGCAGCAATAACGTAGCAACAACCTTGAGACCAACATTTCGAATGCGATTTCGGTGCATGTGATTTCCTCCTACACTTGAGGTCTTACCCGGAGCTCGGGTTGCGGTTTTGGAGTATTTGTGGTGAATGTCGAGTTAGCATCGGTGGCTTTTAGTGATTCCCACTTCGCAATCAGTTCCATTAGCTCACCCATAGCCTTGTGCGCGAACGTTCGCTGACTTTTGTTCTTCCACTCATAGCTATTAGGCGCCACATCAGCTTCGCGCAAGAGCAAATCCAAATAGCTGCGGTCGCCCGGCGCGGGATTCTTGATCGTAAACTCGATCTGTTTCATCAGTTCTTCCAGCAATCCCATCATTGTTCGATATCTTACCCAGCGATGGTTGTCCCACGACAGTTCAATTTCACCCGCCGGCAAGGTGAAGTGTTGCATCAGAACCTTGGCGGCCTCCTCACCACGCTCGCCGAGTTTAACGATTAGCGGCGGTGGCATGTTGAGATTCAAACCGCCTTCCGTTTCATCGTTCAGGCTCACATGCACGATCCGGTCTCGATAACCCGGAAGACGCGTCTGCATGTTGTCGGTCCAATTCTGCAACGTATTAACGAGCGCGCCAAAAAATCCGAAGAGACGTGTCCGTCCCTTCCCCTGATCGAAATTAGTAAACGACTCGCCAATCCCGCCAACATTCTTGTCGGGCATGAACACCGGCTCGTCCGGATGATCCGGATGAAATGGCCGCAAGTTGATCGCGAACGTCGGCCAACGAGGTAAGGCCGAATCGAAGAAGTGGACCGGGAAGTTGCTGCAAATTCCGCCGTCCGAAAACCAACATTTCTGCGGCCTCCGGTCTTCCTCTCTTACTCGTCCGAAATCTCTCGCGTAAAGCGGAACAGCGCTCAACAGGATCGGGAAACTCAAACTCATACGCGTCGCAACGATTACGGGGAAATCCTTTCCAGGTGGTAATTGACGCAATGGTGCAAATTCGGGAGCTCCCTTGTCTGCTGACTTTAACAGCATCCAGTCGATCACGTTTTTCGGGAAAAACTTACTCCACTCGGATGGATCGAAGTAGAAGAGATTCTGCGAAAATGGGAG
This sequence comes from Pyrinomonadaceae bacterium, assembly GCA_035281525.1. Taxonomy (GTDB): domain Bacteria; phylum Acidobacteriota; class Blastocatellia; order Pyrinomonadales; family Pyrinomonadaceae; genus PSRF01. Next base: position 5,711 of record DATEDU010000105.1, read on the forward strand.
ACGATGTGGACGACCAGTCGTGAGGTTGGTCGTCATCATCTGCAAGTTGATCTTTTTATCGGCGCTGTCGTCTTCAGTTCCCCAGAGGTCACCAAAAGTAAGCGGCTTTCCGTCGGGCTC
>DATEDU010000106.1:0-4332 GCA_035281525.1 Pyrinomonadaceae bacterium
GTCCTTAGGCTTGAACTCGATCCCGCATTTACGTGCCTCAATCACCACGCGCATGCTGAGAATTGAATCTCCACCGACTGCAAAAAAGTTGTCGGTGACTCCCACTCGTTCAAGCCCCAACACACGTGCCCATATGTCTGCAAGACTTTGTTCAGTTCCTGTGCGTGGCGGCGTGTAAGATTCTGGAGTTGCGAGAAGTTCTCCGTCTAAGCTGGGCAGCGCTTTGCGATCGATTTTGCCGCTAGAAGTCAGCGGCATTTTTTCGAGAACCACGAGCGCTGAAGGCACCATGTAATCCGGCAGCCGCTTTTTCAAGAACTCGCGAACGTCGGGTTCCCCATCCGTGACGACGTATGCTACCAGACGCTTCTGATCACTCTGATCCTCACGCACCGTAACCACGGCTTCACGCACCATCGGATGTTGTCGTAAAGCAGACTCAATTTCCCCAAGCTCGATGCGAAAGCCTCTCATTTTCACCTGATGGTCCAGCCGTTCGATGAATTCAATATTCCCGTCCGCAAGATAGCGGCAGGAGTCCCCAGTCTTGTAAAGACGTGCCCCGGGTTTCGTGGTAAATGGATCGGGAATAAATTTTTCGGCGGTGAGGGCCGGCCGGTTGAGATATCCGCGTGCGAGGCTTACGCCTCCGATGTGCAACTCGCCATGAACACCCACGGGCACTGGCTGTAGCTCCGGGTTCAGAATGTAAATCTGTGTATTCGAGATCGGCCGTCCGATGGGCAGCGTTAATGAAGCCGGATCGCATTTCCATGAAGTTACATCGACGGCTGCTTCTGTTGGGCCATACAGGTTGTGAAGCTCCACGCCAAGAGTGTCAAAACACCGGAGCATGAGACTCGAAGACAATGCTTCGCCACTGCAGATGATCCGCCGCAAGCTCTCGCACTGGCCCACGGCGGGATCCTCCAAAAACATCTGCAGCATCGACGGCACGAAGTGAATGGTGGTCACTTTCTCGTCGACAATTAAGTCGATGAGGTAACTGCTATCGAGATGGCCGCCCGGCCTTGCCAACACCAGTCGCGCTCCGGCAAGCAATGGCCAGAAGAACTCCCATACAGAGACATCAAAACTGAACGGCGTCTTCTGTAGAACGCAGTCGCCGGTTGTCAGTTGATAAGCGTCCTGCATCCAAAGCAGTCGATTTGCAATTGCAGCGTGTGTGTTGATGGCGGCTTTCGGCCTGCCTGTCGAGCCGGAAGTGTAAATCGCATAAGCGGCGTTATCACCAGTCAGGTTGCAGGTCGGGTTTTCTGTGCTTTCATGATCAAAAGAGTCAAGGACCAGCACCTGCAGAGATGATGCGACCGCCAGTTCATTTTGAGTTAGAAGCAACGACACGCCTGAGTCTTCCAGCATGTACGACAAACGCTCGGCCGGATACGCCGGATCGATAGGCACGTACGCGGCGCCTGCTTTTAAAATTCCGAGCAGCCCCCAAACCATTTCAAAGGAGCGTTCGACGCAAATCCCAACGAATGTCTCTGGGCCCAAACCTAACTTGCGCAGGTGATTCGCCAACTGATTCGCACGCCGATTGAGCTCCGCGTACGTTAGTGCGTGCCCTTCAAACACGAGGGCAATCGCATCAGGCTGCGCGGCGGCCTGTGTCTCAAATAGTCGATGGATAAATTGATGTCCTGAACGTTCTACGCTCGTGTCGTTCCAGTCGAAGAGGATTCGCTGTCTTTCTTCCGTCCTAAGCAACGGAAGATCGTTAATGGGCGCGGCCGAGTTATGAACCACAGTCTCGAGGATATTCTCGTACTGGGTTAGCAGCCGGACTGCAGTGCCCTCATCGAATAAATCCGTGCTGTATTCCAACCTCGCAACCAAACCGCTGTTCGGCATCTGCGAGATGGACAAGGTCAGATCGTATTTGGCCGTCCCGCTGTCCACCTCAATCGACTCCAACTTCAGGCCAGGCAATTCAAGAGCTTGTGCGGGAGCGTCCTGCAGAACAAACATCACCTGAAACAACGGGGAGTGACTGAGTCTGCGCTCGGGCTGCAGCTCCTCCACCAGTTTTTCGAAGGGTAAATCCTGATGCTCAAATGCTTCGAGCGTAGCTTTCCTGACGCGCTTGAGCAGTTCCCGAAAGTCAGGATTCCCCGAGAGGTCGGTGCGAAGGACGAGAGTGTTGACGAAGCATCCGATGAGGCCTTCAATTTCCAACCGCGTGCGGTTCGCGATAGGTGTTCCGACCAACAAATCGGCCTGCCGCGTGTACTGGTAAAGCAACACCTTGAAGGCAGTCAGCAGTGTGATGAAAGAGGTGACGCCTTCGGAACGACTCAGGTCAGTGAGCTTTCGCGAGAGGTCTTCGGGGATTTCAAATGTGTGCGTCGCTCCGCGGAACGTTTGAATCTGCGGGCGCGGCCGATCGGTCGGCAAATCGAGAAAGCTGGGACTGTTTGCGAGTTGAGTCTTCCAGTAATCGAGATGGCTTTGCAGTTTTTCTGTCGTCAGCCACTTTTGCTGCCACACGGCGAAGTCGACGTACTGCACAGGTGATTCAGGCAGCTGTGACTCTTGTTGTTCGACCAAAGCGCTATAAAGTGCGCCAACCTCTCGTGCCATTACTCCTAACGACCAACCGTCAGCCACGATGTGATGAAGAGTCAGTAACAGCACGTGCTCGTCATGACTTAAACGAACGAGCTTTGCGCGCATCAGCGGACATGTCGTCAAGTCAAACGGCAAACGAGCTTCTTCGCTCATTAGCCGTTTCAATTCGGCGTCGCACTCTTCTGTCGAAAATGGAGAGAGGTCGATTAGCTGAATATCCAGCTGCCGCCAGGGATCGATGAATTGCCGCGGCTCGCCATCGACAATGACAAAGCGTGTCCGCAGAACCTCATGGCGGCGAACGATTTCATTCAGGCTGCGCTTCAACACTTCCGGTTGAAGTTGGCCGGTGAGACGAATGGCACCGGGCAGGTTGTAAGCAGGGCTGTCAGGTTCAAGCGATTGAAGAAACCATAGGCGCTGCTGACTGTACGAAAGCGGGAATGAAGCTTCGTCAGTTACGTTTGGAAGTGTTTCAGGTTCGACTTGAGGACTGGCGGTAATGAGTTGCGCCTGTGACGCAATTGTCGGCGACTCGAACACGCTCTTTAGCGAGATTTCGACGCCGAACGTATGTCTGATGCGCGATGCGAGCCGGGCAGCGAGCAGCGAGTGCCCGCCTGCTTCAAAGAAATCGTCGTGCACAGAAACTCGATCGAGAGAGAGAAGTTCTGCCCAAATGTCGGCGAGTGTTTCTTCGATCGGCGTGCGGGGTGCGGTGTAGTCTCCCGCAGGTCTCAGCAGGACTCGAGCCGGAGCAGCGCTTCGAATCGTCTGAGATATGTTTTGAACCCGGTCGCTATCGCTCCCGACTTCCACTCGAATGATCTGAGGCGCCGAACTCCCATTGCCGCTCGACTCAATAAGCGCCGCCAAGCCCGAGATTGTCGGCGTCGTAAACACAGTCCGCAGAGACAATTCGACGTCGAACTGCTGCCAGATGCGCGACGTCAGACGCGCAGCCAGCAGCGAATGTCCACCCAGTTCGAAGAAGTCGTCATTGATGGATACTCGCTCAAGCTTCAGCAGATCCGCCCAGATGCCTGCAAGATTTTTTTCAATCTCCGTCTCGGGTTGAATGTAGGTTTTGGAAGAAGTTGCTTCGGGAGCCGGCAGCGCGGCCCGGTTTAGTTTTCCGTTGGGCGTAAGCGGTAAAGCTTCAAGCAGGACGAAAGCGCCGGGCACCATGTGAACCGGTAACCTCTCCTGGAGATGACGACGAAGGTCAGCGACGCTGTGCTGGTAGCCCTCTTGGGGAACGATGTAGGCTACCAAACGAAGGTCGCCCGGAGTGTCTTCCCGCGCGATGGCGACAGCGTCCTGCACTCCCGGATGTGATCGCAGCACGGTTTCGATCTCACCCAGCTCAACTCTAAACCCTCGTATCTTCACCTGATGGTCAGCGCGGTCGAGAAATTCCAACTGGCCATCTTGGAGATGCCGCACAAGATCGCCGGTGCGATACAGACGCGCGCCGTCAGTCGCGAACGGATTAGGAATAAAGCGTTCGGCAGTCAAGTCCGGCCGGTTGATGTAACCGCGAGCGAGGCCCGAGCCGCCAAGGTACAACTCACCAACGGCTCCTTTCGGTACGAGTTTCAGTTGTTCATTTAAAACGTACGCCTGGGTATTCGCGATAGGTTTGCCGATTGGCGCTGTTTCAGATCCTTCAGCGATCATCGCGTAACACGAATAGGTGGTGTCTTCGGACGGGCCGTAAAGATTCAGCACACGCCCGGC
>DATEDU010000107.1:0-3047 GCA_035281525.1 Pyrinomonadaceae bacterium
CACGTCTGGCGCGGGATTCAACAAACTGCGCCAACCATCAAACAGCCCGACCACTTCGAGTCCGAGTTCCGACCCGCGATAAACCAGACCTTTTATTGCAGGGTTCAATCCGGGCGCATCTCCGCCGCCCGTCAACACCCCAACGCGCATCTCAGCCATCTCTTCTGTTTTTTCCTCTTGCCTTAAATGAACTCTGCGTTCAGAGTATGACGCGATAGCAGAACCCGCAACTATTAATTCCAAGAATTTTGAGGATGACGCTCATGGAACGCTGGCAAAAGAATCTTTTTGTGATCGCGATGTTATTGGCACTCGCCGCTCCGATTGTGTTTGGTTCTGTGGTCCATCAGGACAAGCCGACGATTGTGACCGGCGCTGAACTGACACGGCTCGTCCCGACCAGTTTCTATTTCAAAGGTCAAAGCGCGCCGACGCAGATCCGCAACACGGCGGCCGCAAGATTCGGTGCGGAAAGATTTGTGATCGTCGGACTGGTAGATACGTCGGGCTACTCGGCAGAGATCCGCGCCAGGTATGAAGGCTTCTTGATAACCGATTCGCCGATCAAAGTGAATGGAGAGTCGTTGCCGACTGGCGCTTACGGTTTTGGTTTTTCAAACGACGGAAAGATGAACGTGATCGACCTTTCGGGAAAGGACGTCATCTCGGTGTCGTCAACTAACGACAAGGATCTCCGGCGTCCGCGTCCGCTGATGATGACGATATCGCAGGACGGAGTCCGTTTTTACAGTCGTCGCGATTACGTTGTCATCACAGGCAATTGAGTTCCGTGGGTCGATCAAGCGGTATCCTGCTCCATCCGACTTCTTTGCCGAGCCGGTCTGGTATTGGCGATCTCGGACCGGAGGCTTACAAGTTCGTCGATTTCCTCGTCGAGGCCGGTCAGACTCTGTGGCAAGTGTTGCCGCTTGGACCAACCGGCTACGGCGACTCGCCTTACGCTTCTTATTCCGCATTCGCGGGCAACACGCTGCTGATCAGTCCCGAACGTCTGGTGGACGATGGGCTACTGGACCACGGTGATCTGGAAGCGACGCCGGTTGGTCCTGTTGATTATGGGTATGCTCATCAACTCAAAAGCAAACTTTTAGAGCGCGCCTTTAGTAACCTGGACAAATCCAATCTTCGATCTGTGTTTGAAGCCTTCACGCAACAGCAGACTTACTGGTTGGACGATTACGCAACATTCAGGGCGTTGAAGGATGAGAATGGCGGTGTCGCCTGGACTGAATGGGGATCGATTGGTGCTGCACGCCAACGGCTTAAGGATCAAATCGAAGCGCAGAAGTTCTATCAGTTTCTCTTCTTCCGCCAATGGTCAGCCTTGCGGAGTTACTGTCACGATCGCGGCATCAAGATCATCGGCGACTTTCCGATCTTCGTCGCACATGACTCGGCGGACGTTTGGATCAATCCGGAACAGTTCAAGCTCGATCAAAATGGCAAACCGATTGTCGTCTCCGGTGTCCCGCCCGACTATTTCAGTCCGACCGGTCAGCTCTGGGGAAACCCTTTGTATAACTGGGAGCGAATGCAGGCCGATGGGTTCAAGTGGTGGATCGAACGCGTCCGAGCACTGTTTGCGCTGGTCGACATCGCGCGTGTGGATCATTTCCGCGGGTTTGTCGCCTGCTGGGAGATCCCGGGTGACGACACAACTGCCGAACACGGAACGTGGGTCGAAACTCCCGGACGCGAGCTATTCAATACCATTCGCCAGGCGCTCGGCGAATTGCCGATCATCGCCGAGGATCTCGGTGTTATCACGGCCGACGTTAACGCGTTGCGAGATGACCTGGGATTTCCGGGAATGCGAGTGCTTCAGTTCGGCTTTGGCGGCGATCCGAAGACGAGCGTCAATTTGCCGCACAACTTCGTTCGTCATGTCGTCGCTTACACGGGCACGCATGACAACGACACCGCCGTCGGCTGGTTTAACAGCAGAGCACGCGAACGCCAGTTTTGTTTGGACTACTTAAACACCACTGGTCAAGAGATCAACTGGGATTTGATACGTGCGGTGTGGGGCTCTGTGGCAGAAAGGGCGATTGCGCCGCTTCAGGACGTTCTGGGACTGGGCAGTGAGGCGCGCATCAATGTTCCGAATAGCAGCGAGGGAAACTGGTCGTGGCGCTACGAACCCGGTGCAATCACTAAGGATTTGGCCTTGCGCCTGCGAAACCTCACTTGTCTGTACGGCCGTGAACTCCCAGGCGCCTAGCCTTATCACGAATTTGTTACATATTTAGAAAAAGAATTAAATGTGCGGTACCGCACAACGAGTTTAACCACGGATGTGTTATTAAACAGCCTCCCTTAAAACCCCTTTTCGTGCGTCAAACAATTTAACGAACCCGGGACAGATCCCGAAGGTAAGCGATATGCGTAACGCAAAAACGTGGGCTGCTTGTTTAGGTGTCGTGTTTTTACTCACTCTCACCGGTTCATCGGCCAGGGCAGATTCGTTTCGTGCCGATGACATTCTTGTCAAGGTGAATTTTAGCGAAGGCCACCTGAGTTTTCGCAACGAGATTGAGGCCGAAATGCCGGCTCTGTTTGCAGAGTTTTTCGAGGGCAACAACGGATTGCACCTCGGATTACTCAAGAACAGCGGTCAGGTTCTCGAATTTGAGACCAATAGCGGAAAGCATCTGGGATTTAGCGTAGCGTCGATGAATGGCGGAAATAAGTTTGGCCTCTTCAAGGGGCCGGCAACGTCGGGGGGCGGCGGCACCATTCCTAATCCGGAGCCGACAGCGGTGTTACTGCTGGGAACGGGACTGGTTGCGGCAGGTGCGTATGCGCGGAAGCGTTTCCGAAAATCACGTCACTGAGCAGCAGGTACCGGTCCACTCAGGGCTGACACAGTTTTGTGGCAAACTAACGCCAAATGATTGTTGACACAGGGATTGTATTAGTGTAATAAATCCCAAGTGTTACGCCTTTCCGGGCCGTAATTTTTCATGCATTAAGGGCTTTGGACGGGTTCGGAAGTATTCCCACGACTGGTAGGGCCGTCGCGGTAC
>DATEDU010000108.1:0-9103 GCA_035281525.1 Pyrinomonadaceae bacterium
CCGCTTGCCTGTCCTTTAAAGACATCGGCTCGGAAGTCGTTAAGTTGAATCTCGGAGCTGGTTGCTACTACCTTGGCTTCAGCTCGGCCCAGATCCATCCTGCCGAGAACACCTCCACCAATGCTCAAGTCCGCACTCGCCCGGTAACGGCCTGAAGGCTCAACGACAAACACGGGTCGAGCGAGTTTCACATTGTCGGCTTGACCATCGGCAAATTTGACCGTGCCGGCATCGATGTCGGCGGTCGATCCCTGGATTCGTCCTTCGCGAACTGAGAGTCGGACACCGGCGATGTTGATGTTGCCAATCTCTGCGCCTGCCGCTTGAGTCGCCCCAACCTGGACTTCATTGACGACAACATTCGTAACGCCACCTTTACTGTCGATGTCGATCTTATTAGCCGTCACTCCATTGACACGGGTGCCAGAAGCTATGATCGTTCCCGCTTTCACATTGTCGATAGTTCCCGTCGTTACGTCATTTTCAGTACGCAGCCGAAGATTCGATGCTGTAACGCCATCTGCTCTTGCACCCGATGATGCGAAACTCGCGGCGCGAAACTGGCTCGAAGAAGCGGTAAGGACATCGCCGTTGAGCTCGGCTCGGGCGTCCGAGAGAATCAGTCCTGTTAAGGTGGTCCCAAACCCCCTGGCTGCGGCGGCACGCAACTCGCCGACCCAGCGAAAGTCAGAACCCGTTCCCATCACGTTGCCGACCAGTTGAGGCGTGTTTAATTGAAAGTCACCCGCTGTGAGCAGTTCGGCAACGGCACGCCCGTTCGCGCTATAACTTTTTCCCTCGCCCGACGCGGTTGCTGTGACAGTGAGACCTCTCAGTCTCAAACCATCAGCGGCGAGTGCGTCAGACTTGATCTGCCCCTCTACTTTGTAGTTATCCCCTTCTCCAGTCACCGTGCCCTGGAAGTTTCCTGCGCCACGCAATGCCGTCCCTGCCTGCAAGACATCCGAGAGCTGCGTGAGATCGACAGTCGAGGTGATGTTCATTTGATAACGAAGCGCGCGCCAGTCATCCATCGTTCCCTGCAGGCGAGCTTCAGCTACGGGAGACCGCAGTACCAGCTCGTCAATCTCAGCGCGTGTTTCGTTAGCGCGAAACCGTCCTTGAATGTCGATGTTGTTAACCGGCCGTCCGTCGTAAGTAAACGTCGAGTTTGATAACGAGAAGACGACCGGATGCATCTGCCGCTCGGGCGGATCGTTTGGATTTTTGGGTTCTATCGTTGCCTTGAAGTCGCGGGCTTCACCTGAGATTTCGTGACGAGCATCGCCATAGTGAATGACGCCGTTCTGAATCTCGATGTGAGCTGAGGTATATGCAAGCAGGATGCGTCGGTTGGTCTCGGGAGGCGGAATACGAATATTCCGAAAGTTGGACCGTCCCTGCTCGTCAAACGTGACCCAAGCTTCAAGTCCTTCAATTCTTATATCTTCCAAATCGATGTTGCGATTTAGACTGAGAGCGTACAGGTCTCTAACACGGATCTTGGCAAGTACCCGATCGATCTTCCCGAGCTTCTCGCCCGTCTGGCTGTCGTAGAGCTCGATGTTGAGCATCTCGACGGTATCAGGAGGAAAGGTCGCATGAAAGTCTCTAATTTCAGCGCGGATGCCGTAGCGGGAAAATGTTTGTACGATTTGGCTTGCTACGTATCTATCGACATAGCCCAACCGGTAGATCAGGATTAGCAGGAGAAGAAGCGCGACTATGCCTATAGAGGCCGCGATGCCAGCGATCGCTGCATTCCGGCGTGTGAGGTACTTCCGGCGTCTTCCTTGAGGTGTAACGGGATGGGGACTGGCCGCATCTCGTTCGGCGGCCGCTTCGGCGCGCGGAGGCAGGGGCTCGTCCGTCTCCGATCGTAATGCTTCGGCGATCCGTTCCTTTTCAGAAAGGCGTTTGGCGGTCTCCTGGTCCTTACGTTTATCCCGGTCGTCTACACTCATAGCGATGGCCGTCCAACGCGGCCAGGGTACTACCAGATTCTAAGAGGGAGAGCCCGTAAAGCTAAATCGAACCGTCGTGGGGGATCATTTATTCTCCTCCAGCGGCTCCTTGAGATGCGCGGGTTCGCCCAACGGAACATTGCCCACAACTTCCAGCTCGAATCCGTCGAGGGCCGCGACTTTGGGGGGATGATTAGTCAACAATAATATCCGACGAAGACCGAGTTCGTGAAGGATTTGGGCTCCGACACCGTAATCGCGGTCGATTCCGTACCCCGTTTCGATACTGGCATCGCGCTTATTTACGCCACGTTCCTGCATCAACGCGTACGTGCGCAACTGATTCACCAGATCAAGACTGTGTTCGCGTTGCCGCAGGTAAAGAACTACTCCACGACCATCGGCAGCAATTTTTTCCAGTGCGGTATGAAGTTGAAAACCGGTGTCGTCGATCAGAGACCCAAACATGTCGCAAGTCACGTTCTCAGTGTGCACTCGCACTAAGACCGGTTCAGTGGTCACGACGTCCCCCATCACCATGGCAAGGTGAACATCACCATTGATGACGTTTTCAAAAGCTATCGCACGGAAGCGACCGTAAACCGTGGGCAAGTCGGTCTCGACAATACGGCGCACCAGAGTCTCTTTACTGATACGATAACGAATGAGGTCGGCCACCGTAATCATTTTCAGATTGTGCGTCCTGGCAAACTCGACGAGCTCAGGCAATCGCGCCATCGTGCCGTCTTCATTCATGATCTCGCAGATCACGCCGGCAGGATACAGCCCGGCAATACGCGCGACGTCGACGCTGGCTTCGGTTTGTCCTGCACGCATCAGCACGCCGCCCTTTTTCGCACGAAGAGGAAAAATGTGGCCGGGTCGCGCCAGGTCGGAAGGCCTGGTCTGGGGATCGACTGCTGCAAGAATTGTCGTGGCGCGATCGGCAGCTGAGATGCCGGTCGAAACACCCTTGCGTGCATCGATTGAGACAGTAAAGGCAGTGCCAAGGAATGACGTGTTGTCTGCAACTTGAGTCGTCAGGTGGAGCTCATCGCAGCGATCTTCAGTCAAAGGCAGGCAGATGAGCCCGCGGGCATGACGCGCCATAAAGTTGATGACTTCGGGCGTCACTTTTTCGGCTGCGCAGACGAGATCGCCTTCATTCTCGCGATCTTCATCATCGACGATGATGATCATCCGGCCTTCGCGAATGTCCGCGACGGCATCTGGTATGGAGGCAAAGGGCATAGTCTAAGGGCCTGTGGTCCCGAATCTTGGTTTCTCATGTTACCTGAAAGCCGCGCTTTTTTCGACTCGACGCCCCGAACAGATTCCGCATAAATCCATGCCTGTACGCCACTTCTCATTCCGTCACCTGGCTTCAGCCAGGTGACGTCGAGACGAGACTACCAAGGAAACCGTTTAAACGGTTTCCGTTCTTTGACGGAGCTACAACACCCGGCTGAAGCCGGGTGAGAATAAGAGGATGTCATTCCTTATGGTGAGCAAGAATTCGCTCGACGTATTTGGCGATGATGTCGGCTTCGAGGTTGACTTCGTCGTTGGGCCGTAGGTGCGAGAAGTTCGTCACTTCCCAGGTCTTGGGAATTACCGCAATCTCGAAGTATTCGTCAGTCAACCCAGCAATCGTGAGGCTAATTCCCTCAACTGCCACAGAGCCTTTAAAGACTAGATAACGGGCGATCTCGAGTGGGTACGCGATCCGAACAGTCCATGAGCCACCATGATCCGTCGCGCCCAAAAACTTTCCGCGCGCGTCAACATGGCCCTGGACGATATGGCCCCCGAGTCGAGTCGCAGGCGTCACGGCACGCTCGAGATTCACCGGCATTCCCAACATCAGTTTGCCCAAGGTCGAACGCTGGAGCGTCTCGCGCGAGACGTCAGCGGCAAAAGACTCTTTCGTCACCTCGAGGGCTGTAAGACACACTCCGTTGACGGCAATTGAATCACCGTCGCGCGAACCTTCCGTAACTGTATGCGCCTTGATGACGATGCGAGCGTCCTGGCCTCGGTTTTCAATTGAGCGCACGCGACCTAGCTCTTCAATGATGCCGGTGAACATATATTAATTTCCGATTGCCGATTGCCAATTGCCGATTGTCTCGTGTCCCTGTCCCCGCGTCTCCCCGTCCCCGACTCTCCCCGTCCCCGCTTCTCCGCATCTCTACCCGGTCTTCTCGCGCACGACTGCCATCATCTTTTCAAACACTTCGTTGATTGATAGACCAGTCGAGTCGATGACCACTGCATCGTCGGCAACCTTCAACGGCGAATCTTCGCGAGTGGAGTCTCGCTGGTCCCGCTCAATCATCTCGACGAAGGTTGCTTCGAATTCGGCGTTTGGATCCTGTGCGCGTTCTTCGACGTAACGCCGCTGGGCTCGCTCCTGCGGCAAGGCAGTCAGGTAGAACTTCACATCCGCATCGGGGAACACGACAGTGCCGATGTCACGGCCGTTTAGCACCGCGCCGCGGCGGCCCATCTCTCGCTGTCGGTTAACCATTGCGCGGCGAACCGCTGGAATGGTCGAAACGACGGACGACATGTGCGTCACTTCTTCATCGCGAATAGCTTCGGTGACGTCGCGGCCTTCGAGGTTCACCTCGATCGCATCAGGATCACCTCTCAAATCGATGTCTACTCTGGACGCGAGTGAGCCGACCGCCACGTCATCATCGGAACTAACGCTCGACTCTATAACCGCCAAGGCTACGGCGCGGTACATCGAACCGGTGTCGATATAAAGAAGATTAAGTGCACGTGCCAGCATTCGGCCGAGCGTGGACTTACCTGCGCCGGAAGGTCCATCAATAGCGATGATGAGCGGGTGGTCTTTGGACTTTGATTTTTGGTCTTTGATGTTTGTTTTATACAAAGGCTGCGAAGACTTCATTCGAAAGCAGAGCACCGGCTCGTGTTAGCCTGACTGATTCACCGACGCACTCGATCAATCCGGCTTCGCGAAATCGTTTGAGGTCTTCAGAGTGCGAATCGCGAATGTCATCCCCGAACCGCGCCCGATAATCATTCAGATCAACTCCCGACATCATCCGCAGTCCCAGAAATAACGCTTCAGATCGAATCTCATTTTCGTTCAAATCAACTCGGTCGACGATCGGAGAACTTTTCGCTTCGATCCGCTCCACGTACCGAGCTACGTCGCGCTCGTTTGACCATCGTCGAGACCGACCATCATATGAATGAGCCGAACATCCGAAACCATAGTAGGGAGTGCCCGTCCAATATTTCGTGTTGTGCCGCGACTCAAACCCGGGCAAACAAAGATTTGATATTTCGTAATGTTCGTATCCTGCTGCCACAGCGCGCTCCAGCATTAAAGAGTACATTTCAGCAGCGACCTCTTCGTCCGGCTTTGGCTGCAACCCTCGTTGGATGTGCTCCGAGAGCGGCGTGCCTTCATGAACTTCGAGCAGGTAAAACGAGAGGTGCTCTGGCTTCATGCCGAGAGCTTCGTCAACGTTCCGCTGCCATTGTTCAATTGTCTGGCCGGGCAGACCGGCAATCAAATCAAAGCTAACGTTATCGAAGCCGGCTTCGCGCAACTGTACAAATGTTGTGCGCGTTTGTTGAGCCGTATGTGAACGGCCCAGGCGCGCGAGCTCGCGATCGTCGAAAGTTTGCGCACCGAAACTCGCGCGATTCACGCCTGCCCTGCGAAACTCTCGCAGAGTCTCCAACGCCACAGTTCCAGGATTCATCTCCATCGTCACTTCGAGATGTTGCTTGAGATGAAATCGAGAGCGAACAGCATCAAGGATCGCGCACACTTGTTGTACCGAAAGGAGAGACGGCGTACCACCACCAAAATAAATAGTGTCGATCTCCTCGCCAGTTCCTACTTCATTCCAAGTGAGAATTTCCGTGATCAAAGCGCGTGTATAACGTTCCGCTTGTGAACCGTCATAGATACCCGTAGCAAAGTCGCAGTACGAGCAGCGCGATCGACAAAACGGAATATGAATGTAGACGCCCGCTAAGCTCATCATGAAGGTCGAATTATAGCACTGCTGGGCCATGTACGATTTCACTGCCTGTGTATGTTTTTGCGGTCCGCTGACGATGCTTTTATCAACTCAAGTACGCGGTTTCGCAATGGCACACAGCTTGATAAAGAATAAAATGACAGTCCCCACATAAGCTGTCATTAATCAGCATTAGAACACAGGGAGGGAATCATTATGGCGAACGAGAAAATGAGAGATCAGAACCAGGGCAACGAACCAACTCAAGGCAAACAACAGGATAAGGACAAGGCGATGGGCGCCGGTGCGACCACCGGAACTCAAGGACAGCAACACGGACAACAGGGACAGCAGCAAAACGTTGGACGGAACCCAAATGAATCAGCTGGACAGGGCGGTGGTATCCAAGGCACAGGCCAACGCAATCCAAATCCGCAGGGACAGGGGAATCCGAACCCGCAGGGCCAGGGCAAGGGAACACAGGGCCAATGGGGCAACGATCAGAGTGGGCAACAGGAGCAGTCTTTCAAACGTAATCGAGATGACGAAGAGAAGTTCTGATCCTGCACGCTTGAAGACGAATCAACTCGGCACGGTGATGGTTCAAAATCATCACCGTGCTTTTCTTTGCCTATTACTTATACGCGGCATTGATCCGTTTGACGCTTCCGTCCGCGCTAAGTGTTTTCCTTGAGGTTTGAGCAACGCGTTCCGCTTGGGCAAAGGCTCTCATGAAGTTCTCGCCTAGTATTTTCTTAACATCACGCTCGCTGTAACCACGCTTCAAAAGTTCATAAGTAAGATTGGGCAATTTGGAAATGTCTTCCATGTCAACCGGCAAACTCGGGACTCCATCGAAATCTGACCCAATGCCAACATGATCGACTCCTGCCACTTTTGCGATGTGATCGAAATGATCGACCAATACTGACAGTGAAGTTTGCGGTAAGGGATTAGCGGCAAACAGCTTATTTCTTTCTTCTTCAAGACGCTTAGGATCGTCCTTGTATTTGGCTGCGAGCTCATCCAGCTGCGGCTTCAGTCGTGCTTGTCTTTCATTCGAAGCGGCAATGACGTTCTTATCTATGAAACCGGGAAAGAAGTTGACCATAACGACCCCACCGTTTTTGGCAATCCGCTTCAGCAGGTCGTCGGGAATATTTCGCGGACGATCGCCGAGGGCGCGGGCTGAGGAGTGCGAAGCAATTACAGGCGCCGTCGAAACGTCCAACACGTCGCTCATCGTTTTGTCCGACACGTGAGAAATATCGATCAGCATGCCGAGGCGATTCATCTCCTTTATTACTTCTTTACCAAAATCTGAAAGGCCGTTGTGTTTAGCCGTATCGCAGCAAGCATCGGCCCAGTTGTTGGTGTTGTTGTGCGTCAGGGTCATGTAACGAATGCCCAGACGGTAGAAGTCACGCAGGGCCATCAACGAGTCTTCGATGGCGTGCCCACCTTCGATACCCATCAACGCAGCGATCTTCTTTTGCTTCTTGGCTCGGCGAATGTCGGCCGTGGAATAGGCCATCATCAACTCGTTCGGGTAACGCTCTGCCGCGCGATAGACGTAGTCAATCATGTCGAGCGCACGCCGTGCCGAGCCTCCGTCGCGAACGTAACTACGATCGATGTAGACGCTAAAGAACTCGGCTGTCAGTCCACCCTGTTTCATTCGCGCGATGTCGGTGTGGTATTTGCCAACGGATGAGGCTCCGAGATCGTAATTGTCGTCCGTCATCATCGAGAGAATGTCGTTGTGGGTATCGACGACAATTGACTTACGTTGAATCTCCAGGGCCTTCTTCCAAAGTTTCTCATCTCGACCCGCGGGGCTCGCCGCAGGCGTAGCCTGTTGGGCGTTCGATACTACGATTCCGAAGCCAAGTACACAGACGGTGACCAAAACGATTCGTCGAAAATTCATTCCTTTACCTTTCAGGGAGATTGATGCAGGTTCTAACGCGCAATAGTGCAAAGAATGGCGAGGCGGCGTCAAGTTCCGGCCTCAGAAGAGTGTGGTTAATGTGAGTGCAGCGTGCCTTGGACAAGCAACATCTGCTCGTGCGCGAAGCGGACGTTTGACAGTAGCCCAGCACTTTAGTGCTGGGTCAAATGCCCGCGATCGCCGCAGTCCGTGTAACGGACGGCTGATATCCGATTAGCAGTGGCCATTTGGCTCAGTCGCCCGTTCCACGGGCTCTGGTCCGAATTATTGGCCAAGCCCAGCACTAAAGTGCTGGGCTATTATCGAAACGTCCGCTCCGCGGACTAAATGAATAGCTCGTCGCCATGCGCTCATCAGCACCAAACTTGCCCTCTTCCGACCTGCAAATTCCACTCGCTGAGACTGTGGCATGCCACATTTTGTGTGAGGCGCTTTCGAGCTATCATCAGCCCATGTCGATCCTGATTGCTGAAGACAACGTGGCCCAACGCGGTTACCTGCGAGAAATCCTGGAACGCGAATTCGACAGGCATACTCCCGTACTCGAAGCCGGTGACGGTGAGGAGACTGTGAAGCTTGCGCTCGAGCACAAACCCGAGGTGTGCATCCTGGACATTCAGATGCCAAAGCTCTCGGGTGTAAAAGCCGCGCGGTCCATCTGGCGCGACTTTCCTACAGCGCGCATAATTTTCTGGACTCAGTTCCCTCACGAAATCTACATCAACGAGATTCGAAAAATCGTGAAGTCCGTGGATCCACCACCGGCCTACGGTTTTATTCACAAGAACAATCCTGAGTCACGATTCCTGCGCTTTGTCGCTGCGGTGCTGGAAGATGGCGCGGACATGATCGATCCGGCTTTCAAGGACTCGTTCAAGCGACCGTTGTTGACGGAGTTTGAAGCAGAGGCGTTGTATTACCTCGCCCTCGGTTTATCGAATTGGGCCATTGCGCGCAAATGTAGCTTGAGCCTGCGCGGTGTTGAGAGCAGGTTGGCTACACTCTATGAAAAGCTTTTTGTTTCGATTGCGGAAGGCACTGAGAGCGAGGCTTACGATAAGCTTGCCTACAACGTTCGCACGCGCGCGTTTTTCGAGGCGCTGCGTCGAGGATTGCTTAACAGCGATGAGTTGGAAAAAGCGTCGCAGGAACTCGATGCGTGGCTCGCGCGCGATAGT
>DATEDU010000109.1:0-22802 GCA_035281525.1 Pyrinomonadaceae bacterium
AATTGCGGGTCGTGAACGACGCCTACCAACATCTCGACTCCCTTTGCGGCCATGTGCTGAACCAGAAACCCGGTTGGTTCCTGTCGCAGTTGTTTAAGCTGTTCCGACATGGCATGAGCTGCCCTGCTTACTTCATTCGCGCCCCGCAAGTGAAGTTTGACGGCGCCCATTTCTGTTTTGTGAATGACGCCGGGAGCGATTGCCTTCAGAGCAACGTCACAATTAAATTCCTCCGCAATCCTGCCGGCCTCGTCTGGAGTCAAAGCCAATTTTTGCTCTATTAGAGGAAGGCCATAACAAGCAAAAAGGGCGGCAGTCTCGTCCGGTGTAAGCCATCCGTCACCGCGTGCAAGTGCCGTTGACACGACACCCGCTGCTTCGTCACGACGCACATCATCGAAATGTACCAACGTCGGCTCTGGACGATTCCGCCACTCCTGATATCGAGCGGCACGGGAAAGTGCGATAGCGGCCGTTTCGGGGAATTGATAAGTCGGAATCGATTGTTCTGGTGTTTTTAGCTCGGCCGGCGTTCCAAGCGCAGACAAAAACACTGCCAGCACGGGTTTGCTTGGATTAAGCCTTTGAGCTTCACTTGAAATTGCCCGTGCCACATCTTCAGAGCGCGTAACGAGTGGCGGGGTAAAGATCACTATGAGAGAGTCGATCGCGGCATCCTGGGCCACAATCCTGATCGCAGCGCGATATTGCTCTGCAGACGCCGAGGCAATCATGTCAATTGGATTTCCCACACTGGCGCCTGGAGGCAGACATGCGCGTAGGCGAGTTTGAGTTTCTTCACTCAGCTGTGGAATCTCAAGCCCTCGCGCTTCGCAAGCATCGGCACAAAGTATTCCTGGACCACCAGCGTTGGTAATGATGCCGACTCGTTGTCCATTCGGAAGCGGTTGATTTGCCAATAAGGTAGCTACATCAAACAACTCCTCGAGAGTGTCGGTGCGAATCACTCCAGCCTGGCGGAAGAGTGCATCAACCGTGACGTCGGACGCTGCCAACAGCGCTCCTGTATGAGATGAGGTAGCACGCGCACCTGCGGGAGATCTGCCACTCTTCACCACGACAATCGGCTTTTTCCGTCCAACGCGGCGAGCGATTTGAGAAAACTTCTTCGGATTACCAAAAGACTCCAGATAAAGCAGAATCACATCCGTAGCATCGTCCGATTCCCAGTAACGCAAAAGATCATTTCCTGAGATATCGGCCTTGTTTCCTACGGAAACAAATGTCGAGATTCCTAATCCTAACGAGTTTGCATGATCGATAATGGCGAGACCGAGAGCACCGCTTTGAGATGAGAACCCAACTCGGCCTCGCGGCGGAACGTTAGGGGCGAATGTGGCATCGAGTCTAACCGCCGGGTCTGTGTTGAGAATGCCCATGCAATTCGGGCCAATCAGTCGCATGCCCGCCGAACGGCAAACGCGAATCAATTCTGCCTGCCGAGCCTGACCCTCAGTTCCGGTTTCGGAAAATCCTGCCGAAATCACGACTAAAGCTTTAACTCCTTTGCGGCCACAAGCCTTCGCTACTTCGACCACGTTTACCGCCGGAACCACGATAACTGCCAGATCGATCGCCTCTGGAATGTCCTTCACTGATGAATAAGCAGGCACACTCTGAATAACACCGGCCGCCGGATTCACCGGATAAACGGGACCATGAAAAGAGTAACTGAGGAGGTTATGAAACACTTCGCCGCCGATCGTGCCTCGCTCCCTAGACGCGCCAATAACCGCCACTGCACGCGGTTCAAAGAAGAGTTTCAGTGCATTGACGGCCGCAATGCTCTCCCGGTGCTCGAATTTGTAAGCTGCTTGCTCGTCTATAGCGGTTGGGAACGTGACATGGAGTTGTCCAGCCTCGGCGTGAACTTTGATTTGGAAACCTGAATCTCGGAAGACTCCAAGCATTCTGTGGTTCGAGGACAGGACGTCAGCTTCGAATACCTGGATTCCATTGGCGAGAGCGATCTCAGCCAATTGACCGAGCATTATGGAAGCGAGTCCCCGACCTTGGTAGGAATTCGCAATTGTAAAAGCTACATCGGCGTGACCATCATCAATGGCCGTATAAAACGCGTGTCCGACGATCTGCTGCTCGCCCCCCGCGAGCGCTATCAGCCCGAATCGGCTCTTGTAATCTATTTGCGCTTCCCGGTGAGCTTCCGCGGCTAGACCTGAATCCTTCACGGTGCAACAAAACCGTAGCCAGCGCGAGTCTTCCGAAAGCGAACGGAATAGATCCATTAGTAGTGGCTCATCTTCCGGACGCATAACTCGGACGTGAACGGTGGAGCCGTCCCTCAGTACGATGTCGCCACTTTGAAATCCGAGTTCTGGCTTAACTGTCACGTGACGTGTTTTGTGGGTCATGCAACTCATTGTCTAAACCATTCTTGATATATCTGCAATCCGCTCGCCAAGAGAACCGCTCGATTGCAGGGGCGTCCCTCCGTGGGCGCCCCTTGTAGGGACACCATACATGAGCGGCGCGCCACGGAGGGACGCCCCTACTAATCCGCTGCCTGTGGAAACTTTCCCATGCCGTGCGTGAACATCCACAGACTCCTCCTGCCTAACGCTCCTTTCCCCTAAGAATTGCAGGTTTTCGAAGGGAATGCCTATTGCCAATGTAGTTGGTGCCGGAGCCTACGTTCCGTTGAAAGTCGATCAAAGGAGACGTCAGAATGAGCGCAAGTACAAATTTTTTCGAAACTGACAATTCAATCAACCGAGGTGGCGGGGTTGTTTGGAACCGTTTGCACTCTGAGCGAGAAGATATCTGTGAAGCATTGCTAAAAGAGGGCCAGCCGGTCTTCGAAAGTTCAATTGAAAACAATGCGGCGTGGAAGGAAGAGTCTGCCAGAACTGCCTTCTGGCACCAAGAACTGCTGCAGTCGAGATTGAGGAAGATTGACGATGCACTCGATCGATTGATGTCGGGTTCGTACGGCAGCTGCTGCAAATGCGGACGTTGGATTGAAGATACTAAACTCGATTTTGATCCGGCGGTTGCCTTTTGTCTTGAGTGTTGGGGTCATCAACTCAAACGACTAAGCAGCGAGCGTTCAGCGGCTGAGAGCCGAGAGAATCCTGGGGTGGTGATTGAAACACTCGTGCCTTTCGATACGATTCGCGTGTGTACGCTAAACAGTGAATATCGAATCGTCCTGATCGATCCCAGGACCGGAAAGGCCATCGTCCAAGGCGGAAGTCATTTTGTTGAGCCTGTAGACGCAATTTTGAACGGATCGGTCGGAGCCGACGGCATCCCGAAGATTGGATGGATTGGTGTGGGGTGCCGCCTAGAAATGATGATCAACAACGGCATCGTCAGCACGTCACCAGTCCAGTCCGTTGAGGTCGATCATCAGTTCGCGGATGAACCTGATTCAATACTTTTGTCGGTGATGTAATCGACTGCACAAGGGCGGAAACGGAGGAAGCGATGAGTGCGCCAATTCGGCAAAAAGCAAAGGAAAAGATGAAAGCCAACGTCTTTCATGGCAAAGACGACATTCGTGTAGACGAGGTTGAAAAACCTCGAGCTGATGCAGGTGAAGCTGTCATCAGAGTCACGCTGACTACAATCTGCGGCACCGACCTTCACATTGTGCGTGGAGAATACGCGGTCGCCCCCGGTCTTGTAATCGGACATGAGGCGGTAGGCGTCATTGAGGAGCTTGGCGAAGGTGTTACCGGATACAAGATTGGTGACAGGGTATTAGTCGGGGCGATTACTCCATGCGGTCAATGTCGCGCGTGTCTATCCGGACACCTGTCACAATGCGGACATGGTGAAGGGTACGAAGCACTCGGAGGTTGGCGCTTTGGCAACACCATCAATGGGGCTCAGGCTGAGTATCTTCGTGTGCCGTACGCCCAGGCTAATCTTGCGAAGATTCCAGACCAGTTGACTGATGAGCAAGTTGTATTACTCGCGGATATCGCTTCCACAGGGTTTGGCGGCGCTGAGGCTGCTCACATAGAAATCGGTGATTCGGTGGTAGTTTTCGCGCAGGGACCAATCGGCCTGTGTGCAACGGCCGGCGCCAAAATGCTGGGAGCGTCGTTCATCATCGGTATCGATGGAGACGAACATCGATTGGCAATGTCGAAGCGAATGGGCGCCGATGTAGTGCTGGACTATCGCGAAGTGGACGTTCTGGCTGAAGTGAAGCGTTTGACTGACGGCGGTGCGGATGTCGCAATCGAGGCATTAGGTACGCAGCAAACGTTCGAAAGTGCATTGCGCAGCTTGCGGCCAGCCGGCACTCTGTCGAGTCTTGGTGTTTATTCAGGCAAGCTTCAGCTACCTTACGATGCACTTGCCGCGGGTTTAGGCGATCACAAGATTGTCACCACACTCTGTCCTGGTGGTAAGGAACGCATGCGCCGTTTGATGGAAGTTGTTCGTCACGGCCGAGTCGATCTCAAGCCACTGCTGACGCACACGTTTCCGCTGGAGCGCATTGCTGAAGCTTACGAGCTATTCGGTGAACGTATGGACGGCGTGCTCAAAGTGGCCATCAAGCCTTAGAGAATTGTTCCGAGATAAACGAAGGAGAGCCGCCTCGGCTGTAACACTATGATCGATTTAAAACGTATTCTCTGTCCGACGGACTTCACAACCCAAGTGGACCCTGCAGTGCGGTATTCCCTTGCGTTGGCTCGCGCCTATGGCGCGGAATTAACAGTTTGTTATCGTCCAGACCAAGCAGAGTTATCAAGTGTAGCCACGCACTCAGAGTCCCGCACGGATGCTCTAGCGCCTGTCCGGAGCCCGCGAATATTCGAGAATGTGCTGCTGAGATTCATTGAGCCCGAGAGTCTTCGCCACCTGGCTTGGCAGGGACTTTTCATTGAAGGCGAGGATGTCGGCGGGGCGATCGCCGAGACTGCGTCAGAGATCTCTGCTGACCTGATAGTCATGCGTTCTCGACGTCGACCGCACCGTGCAGCGCTATTGGGATCGACGGCTGAATCAGTTTGCCGGACGGCGCCTTGTCCGGTGCTGGTGACTCATACAGACGAGCGGGATTGGGTGCAACCGTTGAGTCGAAGCATAAGTCTGCAGAAGGTGCTTGTGCCCTACGACTTTTCCGATCACTCGGAGCTGGCACTCAAATACGCGTTGTCGTTCGCTCAGGAATATCAGGCGGAGTTGCACCTGTTGCACGTCCTACCGCCGTATACAACGACGGAGCCCGAAATTGCGTGGTATCCGCTTCGGACTGGCTCGACCCACCATAACGCAGCGCTGCGATTACAGAATGCCGTTCCTTCAGAGGCTCACTTATGGTGCAAGGTGAAGACAGTGGTAAGCGATGGCCATCCTTATCGTGAGATTCTCAATTATGCTGAGAACAATGACATCGATCTGATCAGCTTAGGTGCACATGGAGCGGGCTTTGGAATGCGTGCGTTGTTCGGATCAAATGTCGATCGAGTGCTACGCCAGGCACCCTGCCCGGTGCTTGTTGCCCGTCCGTTGAAACCGGCCAACTTTCAAATTAAGGTCGAGTCAACGTTAGAATTGGCGGCCGCTGTCTAGGATTTTATTTTAGACGTTCAAGCCTTAAGCACTCCATTAATGTCTACATCGCCGTCATCAACATCCTGCCCGGCGAATATGGCCTCGATTTCCTTCTCGATCATGACCTTGGCCTAACGCGGGGTTAGCCATCACGCGATCGCGCGTAAGTGACCTTGGTTCCCGAAACGGTCAGGTAACCCTTGGTTGCGAGTTCGTCAATTAGACCAAAGACCTCATATTCGGAAAGCTGCTTCTGGAAGAGCGCAGCAATCGTGCTGCCAAGTGTTTTCACCGTCCTAGGCTTTGCGGCTTTAAGCTGCTGGAGTTTTCCTAGGACTACCTCGATCCGTTCGGCGGGAGATTTACTGTTGGAAATTTTAACGAGGGGTATGTCAGAAATCGCCCTCGCCCGACCGGCAAAGATCTTTTTTGCCCTCAAGTGCTGGATGAGTGGATCGAATCCGGCGTCCTTCGAAATGATGTGAAAGTATGCTGTCGGGTCGGCAGCGGCAAGTTGGCCAATGTAGTAGGCAATGTGGAAATCCAAGGCGTTCAAACCGTTTCCAGATATCTTGATGTACTGCACACGATCTCCGAGCTGGTGCAAGGATGCAGCAACCTCAAAGGGAAGCTTCCCCTGTCTTGCACCCACAAACACGAGAAGTTTGAAGTAACCGTGATCGAGCTGCTCCACAGAATCAGGCTGGACATTCTCGAAGTCGATGAGTACGTAGTTCGTTCGCACCGGTGGCCTTTGAACGGCTAACTCATGATGTCTGGTTTCCATAAAGCGGACCCTTTACTCGCTTCCGTATAAGGCCAAATGCAAAGTTCAGTCAAGTTTTTCCTTTCACTATGTTGTATTGTTGGCCTAGTTGACTGGCCGGTAAGACGCCAGCATTTTCATGTAATTTGCTCGTTCAAAGGCTGCCGGCTCGGCGCAGTACTGTTGACTCATACTTCCGATCATCTGGCCGACGGACTCATATTGATGCTCATCCATCCACTGCCTAATCTCATCAAGAATGGTTGAAATTCGACGTACCCCATTCTGTAGTAGTTCCGAAGCCATCATAGTTACTTTTGCGCCAGCCATTAACCCTTTCAAAACGTCAGCAGAAGTGTGAATTCCGGTTGTTATTGCAAGGTCAGCCAACAACCTGCCATACAGTATGGCCACCCATCGCAACGGCAATCGCAGCTCGCTTGAATTGCTAAGAACCAGGCGCGGCACAACTTCAAGCCTTTCCAGGTCGATATCTGGTTGATAGAAGCGATTGAACAACACCAGGCCGTTAGCACCTTCCTCCACCAGACGCTTCGCCATATTTGCAGTCGAGCTGAAGTACGGGCTTAGTTTTATAGCAACAGGGATAGAGACCGCTTCTTTCACCTCACGCAAGATCTCGAGGTAAATATTCTCGACTTCCATTCCCCCGAGATCCATGCTGGTAGGGATGTAATACACATTCAGCTCGATCGCATCGGCGCCCGCTTCTTCCATCAGTGTTGCATAGTCGGTCCAGCCGCCGGCGGAGACCCCATTCAAACTGCCGATAATCGGAATATCGACCGCTTCTTTCGCTCGGCGAATAAGGTTCATGTATTCATCAGGCCAAACGGCATAACCCTCCATTTCCGGGAAGTAACTAAGGGATTCGGCATAGCTATTTGTGCCGGTAGTCAGGTAGTAATCAATATAAAAACTGTCGAAGGTTATTTGTTCTTCGAACAAGGAGTACATCACGACCGCGGCCGCTCCTGCATCCTCAAGGCGGCGAACGCTATCGATGTTGTGAGACAAGGGAGACGAAGAGGCCACAATTGGATTCTTCAAGATCAATCCCAAGTAACTGGTTACCAGACTCATGTGCCGTCTCCTCTCTCGGGCGCTACTGCGGCCAGGCGTTTGTACTGTTGCCATCGCTGCTGCACCGCCTTTTCTGCTTCTGCCAGAAGCGAACGCGCCACCTCTGGATGGCTCTGTTGTAGCATTCGGTAGCGACCTTCAGTGTAGATGTAATCCTTCAGCGGAATCTTCGGTCCACTCGAATCAAGTTGGAATGGATTCTTGTTTTCCGCCGTAAATTTGGGAATGTATCGATATAACGGCCAATGCCCGGAGTCGACCGCGAGCTTCTGCTGATGCATGCCCTTAGCCATATCGATGCCATGTGCGATGCATTGGCTGTAGGCGATGATCAGCGACGGGCCATCATGAGCTTCCGCTTCCAGAAACGCTTTCACCGTATGCGTGTCATTAGCACCCATTGCAACTTGCGCTACGTAAACATTGCCGTAGCGAATCGCGCCCATTCCCAGATCTTTCTTAGCCGTCGGTTTACCACCTGAGGAGAACTTTGCTACGGCCCCGAGTGGCGTGGATTTCGAAGCCTGCCCACCAGTGTTGGAATAAACTTCGGTATCCAGCACCAGGACATTGACGTTTTGACCGCTGGCCAACACGTGGTCGAGCCCACCGTACCCGATGTCATAAGCCCAACCATCACCTCCAACAATCCAGACGCTCTTCTTTACTAATGCATCGGCAACGTTCAGGAGGTCGCGAACTTCATTGTAAGAGTCTCCTCCCAGCCGCGCGGCATCTGAAAGCTTCGATCGCAGGGCTGCCACTAGCTCCCGCTGAACGTTAACTCCCTCGTCAGAATTCTGATCGGCGTTCAGAAGACCCTGAGCCAGCGCTTCACCGATTTGGCTACGCAGCCGGCCAACCAACTCTTTCGCGTATGCGTTTTGATGGTTCAGGGCTAACCTCATTCCCAGTCCGAACTCGGCATTGTCTTCAAACAGCGAATTACTCCACGCTGGGCCGCGACCATCCCGGTTGATCGTGTAAGGCGTCGTAGGAAGATTGCCGCCATAGATACTCGAGCAGCCGGTCGCATTGGCTATGATTGCCCGGTCGCCAAAGAGTTGAGTCAGCAGCTTGATGTAAGGAGTTTCGCCACAGCCCGCGCAGGCGCCCGAAAACTCGAAAAGCGGCTGGAGCAACTGGACATTCTTGACCGAGGAAAAGCCCAATGCGCCATTCTTGTGTAGATCAGGTAAACCTAAAAAGTATTCCCAATTAACTCTCTCACGATCACGCAACGGCAATTGAGGATGCATGTTCAGAGCTTTGCGTGACACGTTGCTCTTGTCTTTCGCCGGACAAACTTCCACGCACAACCTGCAACCAGTGCAATCTTCAACGGCAACTTGAATCGTGTAGAGCTTGTCGGGCAGCTCCCGCCATTTCGCGGGCATGCGCTTAAAACCTTCCGGCGCCGATGCCAGGTCGGCTTGGTTGCACACCTTGGCTCGAATCGTCGCATGCGGACAAACAAGCACGCATTTCCCGCACTCGATACATAGATCCGGTTCCCAAACGGGTACTTCTTGAGCGATGTTGCGCTTCTCCCACTGTGCTGTGCCGAGCGGGTACGTTCCATCGAGCGGCATGGCGCTGACCGGCAGCTGATCGCCTCGTCCGGCAATGATCTCGGCTGTCACATTCCGAACAAAGTCTGGCGCATGCATCGGTACGGTTGAACTCGGAACATTTGTGCTGGTCGCTTCTGCCGGCACGCTCATTTCGTGCAGATGTTCCAGAGCCGCGTCCACTGCGGCGAAGTTCTGCCGTATGACAGGCTCGCCGCGTTTCCCGTAGGTCTTGCGAATGAACTCTTTGATTTTCTCGATCGCAGTCTCGCGCGGCAGCACGCCGCTAATTGCAAAGAAGCATGTCTGCATGATCGTATTGATGCGGTTGCCTAACTGTTTCTGCTTACCTACGGCATAGGCATCAATCGAGTAAACCCTGATCCGCTTGTGAATGATCTGCTCCTGAACAGAACGCGGCAGGTGATCCCAAACCTCTTCGGGTGCGTACGGGCTATTGAGCAGCAGGGTCGCTCCATCCTCCGCAATAGCAAGAACATCATGGGAGGCGAGAAACTGAAATTGATGGACGGCAACAAAGTTCGCTCGCTGGATCAGGTACGTGCTGCGAATTGGCTGGTCGCCGAAGCGCAGGTGCGACACCGTCATTGCTCCGGCTTTCTTCGAATCATAAACAAAGTAACCTTGTGCGTAATTTGAAGTTTCTTCACCAATAATCTTGATTGAATTCTTGTTTGCGCTGACTGTGCCATCCGCTCCCAGCCCCCAGAAGACAGCTCGTACCTGATTCTCGGGCTCAGTATTGAAGCCACGGTCAAACGAGAGGCTGGTGTGAGTCACATCATCGTTGATTCCAATCGTAAAGTGATTCTTCGGGTCCGGTTTCAGCATTTCGTCAAACACAGCCTTGCACATCGCCGGAGTAAACTCTTTCGACGACAAGCCATAACGCCCCCCGAAGACTCGTGGCATGGCGAAAGAAGCGTCATTCAGAACGGTCTCGCTCAACGCCGTCATGATGTCCTGGTAAAGAGGCTCACCGATGCTTCCTGGCTCCTTTGTCCGATCAAGAACCGCAATTGATTTCACCGATCGTGGAAGAGATGCGATGAAATGCTTGACTGAAAAGGGCCGGTACAACCGGACTTTCAACAACCCGACCTTCTGTCCGCCACGGCAAAGCGCATCGACGGTCTCGTGAGTTGCCTCGCACCCCGAGCCCATCATGACAATTACTCGGTCAGCGTCAGGCGCTCCCACATAGTCGAAGAGGTGATACTGCCGTCCCGTAACCTGCGCAAACTTTTCCATTGTCTCTTCAACAATCTGAGGAGTTTCGAGGTAGTAAACATTCGAACGCTCTCGAGACTGGAAGAAAACATCCGGGTTTTGCGCAGTGCCGCGCATGACGGGATGGTCAGGTGTCAAAGCACGCGCCCGGTGCGCATGGACGAGTTGACCATCTATGATTGCCCGTATTTGATCGTTACTGAGCTTCTCGACCTTCATAACCTCGTGAGAAGTCCGAAAGCCGTCGAAGACGTGGAGAAAAGGAACTCGAGCTCGGAGAGTGCTGGCTTGAGCGATTAAGGCAAAGTCCATTGCCTCTTGTACCGAGTTGGCAAACAACATGGCCCAACCTGTTGTTCTGGTAGCCATAACGTCACTGTGATCGCCAAAGATAGAAAGCGCATGCGTGGCTACTGCGCGGGCGGCAATGTGAAACACGGTGCTGGTCTGCTCGCCGGCGATCTTGAACATATTCGGGATCATTAGGAGCAGGCCCTGGCTTGACGTAAAAGTCGTGGTGAGCGAGCCAGTTTGCAGGGCGCCATGTACCGAGCCGGCCGCGCCCCCTTCAGACTGCATCTCACGCACCATCGGAGTCATGCCCCAGATGTTCTTGTCCTCTGAAGCCGACCAGGCGTCCGAGAATTCTCCCATCGGAGACGATGGTGTGATGGGATAGATGGCGATTACTTCGTTAGTTTTATAGGCGACGTAGGCGGCTGCTTCGTTGCCGTCAATGGTCACATGTTCTTTGTTCATGGTTGCGAAATTTTACCAGCTACTTTGGTTGATCGTGCGGAATGTCACCACGTTAAATCTTTGTCCCCCTGTTATTTGCATATGACAAGGATTGCCGTTCCATGAAGCAAATCCCAGACCTCTGTAGGCTTCAGAAAAATAAAACTCGGCCGCAAGCGGAACGGAAAACAAAACCGCTTGCGGCCGAGGCAGCATTCCTCGGGAGAGGAATGAAACTACGTTGAGGAGATTCTCAACGTAAACGGAAGGAGGGAGTCTACTCTACGTTACCGTTACTTCGATTTCTCTCGGCACCGCACTAGCGTTCTTCGGCAGTGTTAACGTTAATACTCCTTCCTTGAATTCTGCCGCGATCTTGGCACCGTCCACGAATCGAGGCAGCGTAAATATTCTTATGAACTCACCATAATTCCGCTCGATGCGGTGGTAGTTGTCGCGAGTGACGGTGTCGTCAAACTTGCGCTCGCCCCGGAGGGTCAGCACATTATTTTCGAGCGTCACGCGCACGTCCTCTTTGCCCATTTCTGGCAGCTCCATCTTGAGCACGATTGCTTTGTCGGTCTCGAAGATGTCACACGGTGGTGTCCATGTTGCGAACGGCCAGGGTTTATCGAAGATAGGGCCGAACGAACGAAACGTCTCAAATGGCATAACGCTCATATTTGGAATCATGAAAGCCTCCCTCCTTAGATTGAATGATTGGTCAACAGGCGATCGACGATTTGCACTTGAGGTACTCACCCGCTACCGCAGGTGCGTACTGACAGTAGCCCATCCGCGCAACTACTGCCGGTTAGAGAGGACGTGACGCAGATGAGCCGCCCACGCTTCCGCCAATGCCGTTCCGCCATGGCCGGTAGACGACCAGGTCGGGATGTTCGCTCAGGAAAGACTGCGCTACGTAACAGCTCCAACAAACCGGCTGGTGCGTGTTAAGCACATGCGAGATGTCCTCGACGGAAACTCCACTCCAACGCACCAGCGAACCTTCGGGAGTTTGAAGTGCCGGTTTGTGATCTATCCAGTGAAGTTCCTCAAACGGTTTGCTACATAGGACACATTTCTTTCCGAGATACCATCGCATTAGCACGCCGCTAACAAGACATTGGCCGGGTGCTACGTCCATATTCGCCAGGCATTCCTGTCCGCACTGTTCTTTCATTGGCCAGCGCCAACAACTTTCCAGTCGAATGTCCGGAGGGCCCACAGTCGAAGTCAACGACGCATGTAGCGCATCGACTTCAACTACTGCGGGCCTTCCAGTCTCGGGACAGGTGACTATCCTGGTGCCGCGATATCGGGAGTACGAGCGAACCAGCCATCGGACGCCGAAGTAAGAGGCCGTAGCCAGAATTACTATGACCATAAGATAGGCCGCGGTGTTCATTTTAACCTCCGCTCAGGGGCATCCGGCGATGGCCAGTGTCGCGCGTTCTTCCTCAATCTGCTTGATCCTGGCTTTAAGCCAGTCTCTAACGCTCCGCTCGAGTTTCGCCTGATTGTCCTCAGCTTCGAGGTCCTCGATAGTTTGGCCGGACTCATTCAGTTGAATGTAATGACACGGTACGTCCTCGGTGTGATGCTCAGGGTTGACGAAATCGAGCAAATGGCATTCGTTGCACGGATGGGCACGGTATGGATAACCGTAATTGATGCAAGTCAGGGAGTCCTGGAAGGTTGATTTGGGCAACCAAGGCGTGCGAACCGAACGCCCGTAGCCGCCTTTTTCGATGAAGTCCAGTTCATCTTTGAGCAGTTCGAGAATGTCGCGATCGTCTTGTGCCATGTTCATAACCCCAATCCTCCCTGGCTAACTGGGCCGCCTGCCGTTGCTCCAGTTGATCAAGTCAGTGCACACGGTCACGAGCGAGCAATGCCTGTACCGAAAGGTTTCATGGAAATCATTAGCGAAATTGAGGTTAATTGAGCGGCCCCCTGCGTAAGATTCCACAAGCGCGTGAGAGAAAATGCTCAGTCTCAGGGATTTGAGCTTCTGATTCACGCCGGGCTTAAGCCCGGCGTTTACGGCGACCAATCCTGAATCGGAAAACCGTTTCAACGGTTTTTCAAGTCAATGATCCCAAACCAGGTCAAGCAAACCGTTAAAACGGTTAACTACTCACTGTCCTTCTGGATCTCCGGGCTGAGGCCCGGTGTGAATGAGATCCACAACGATTCCTCTGCAGGTCGATGGCCTTTAACTTGCTGAGTAGCGGCCAAGGTCTTTTATGGGTGATCACAATGTCGAGCAGCATATCGATGAGACTAAAACGCAGGCCTTCATGAGAGCGTTGCTGGAAGACCTGCGTGCTTTGGCCTTCATGCTGGAGGACGGCCGGGTTGAGAGCGGAGTCACGCGAATCGGCGCCGAGCAGGAAATGTTCCTGATCGATCGCGACCTGCGACCGGCTCCCATTTCTCTCGACATTCTGAAAGAAGCAAATGAGCCACGACTGACAACCGAGATCGCTAGGTTCAATCTCGAAGCTAATCTGACGCCAGTTGGTTTGACAGGCCCTTGTTTCAGTCAAATTGAACAGGAGCTCCAAGAGCTTGTCGCTCTCGTTCGTAAGGCAGCTGCAGACCATAACGCTGACGTATTGCTTTCTGGCATCCTGCCAACGCTACAAAAGTCGGATCTAACGCTTGAGAATCTAACGCCTATTTCGCGGTACGAGGAATTAGCACGCGGCGTGATTCGTTTGAGAGGCGGGCCGCTTTCGATTCACATCAAAGGGCTGGACGAGCTACACATAACGCACGACAACATCATGATGGAGTCGTGCAATACGAGCTTTCAGGTACATTTTCAAACCAGTCCTAAAGAGTTCGTCAATCAATACAACGTAGCCCAAGCCATAACGGCTCCGGTGCTGGCGGCGGCAGTCAACTCACCCCTGCTGTTTGGGCACCGCTTGTGGCAGGAAACCCGCGTAGCGCTATTTCAGCATTCCACTGACGAGCGGTCGCGGCCTCAACTTGTCCGCAGCCAACCCACGCGAGTCAGCTTTGGGGACGGGTGGTTGAGAAACTCTGTGGTCGAACTCTTCCACGATCAGATTTGTCGTTTCCGGCCGATCATGATTACGCAGCCGGATGAAAATCCATTTCAGATTTTGGCGCGAGGTGAAACTCCCCAGCTCTCGGCCTTGCGGATGCACAATGGCACCGTTTGGCGTTGGAACCGTGCCTGTTACGGAGTAGCTGATGGAGTTGCTCACCTTCGTATCGAGAATCGTGCGCTGCCGTCTGGTCCGACCGTCATAGATGAGATCGCCAACGCGGCATTTTTTGCCGGCCTAATGTTGGCCGTGCCTAAAGAGTACGGAGAAATTGCTGGAAGGATAGCGTTTGACGATGCGAAGTTGAACTTTTTCCGGGCTGCGCGGCATGGCTTGGACGCTCAATTCCACTGGATCCACGGGCAAAGCTACGGTGCGGCGTCGCTGATTCTCGACAGTTTGCTTCCGTTGGCGCGCGCAGGATTGCGTGACGCTTATGTCGAAAGTGAAGATATCGATAAATATCTCGGTATTATCGAAGAGCGCGCGAAAAGCCGGCAAACCGGCGCCCGTTGGATCACAAAATCTCTCGTCGCCATGCGAGGAGGATTACCCAAAGATGTTCGCAACCGAAGACTGACTGCCGCGATGCTCTGCTACCAAAAGGAAGGAAAGCCAATCCATCACTGGCCGGTGATTGAGACGATGGAGCCTGAAGAATGGGAGCACAGCTATCGCACAGTCGGTCAGTTCATGTCCACCGATTTATTCACGGTTCAGCCGGAAGACTTAATCGATCTTGCCGCGAGCGTAATGGACTGGAGGCACATTAGACATGTGCCTGTCGAAGATGGCGAGGGACGCCTGGTGGGTTTGGTAACTCATCGTGCGTTGCTTCGGCTGATGAGTAATGGGAGTGGCACTCATAACCAAGGCACTGCGCGCACGGGGCGAGTTGCGACGAGCAAGCCGGTAACCGTGCGCGAGATCATGGTGTCGAACCCCGTTACGGTTTCTCCCTCAACATCGTCGCTGGAGGCGGTAGAGATCATGCGGACCAACCGCATCGGCTGCCTTCCGGTCGTCGAAGACGGTCATTTGGTAGGGATTGTAACTTCTTACGACTTCTTAGAAGCTTCAGCTCATCTCTTCCGTCAACACCTGTCGCCGAACATCGAGCAGGAAAAGACCCGGACCCTCTCCCAAAGCGCTTAGTCGACCACTTACGCAGGCAATGGCAATATTCAGAGCGGCTATTGTCTTATCTTGCGGCAAATCTTTGCCTGTCCCCTGACGGGAAGCCGTCGCCTTTGCCCTGATAGGAAGGCTTTGGCTTTCCCTTGCGGTAAGGCTTTGCCTTACCGGCGAGCGTCAAAAAGGAAAACCCCACGAGGCTAAGCCTCGTGGGGTTACTGTGTAGGGCCGACTCAGGAAAGCCCGAGGCTTTCCGCAAGAATGGCGGCGGAGGCGCAAGAACGCCGGCAAAGCGCACAACAGGCGGTGCCCAAGACCTGTGTTGGGTCTGTCGGCCTTAGTTCCCTCGTAGCTTCTCTTCCATCTCCATTGCGCGGGGGAACAGGATGTTGTTCTCCAAATGAATGTGCTGGTGCAGGTCCTTCTCGAATGCATCGAGCGCGTGATACAGAGTATCGTAGCTAATGCACGCGTCGCTCGGAACCGTGTAGTCTGAAGTGAGTTCGCGCATCTCCTTAAGCAACTGGCCGGCGTTGTCGTGTTCCAGCATCATCATGCGGACGGGATTCGCGACTTTGCCAAACGGCGGCGGCCAAACCGGACGACCCTTGTGGATGCCATCTTCCATTCCAAGCACATAAGGAAATAAGATTCTCTCTTCTTTCATCATGTGCGGCTCGAGTTCGGAACGCAGCGTCTCAAATAGCGCTCGCAGGGTTCCAAGTTCGGGATGATTCTGACCGTGGGCAGCAAAGACCTTGTCTATAAGCAATCGCAAACGTTGAATTTCAGACTTGGTAAACACATGGTGACTCTCAACTATGTGACCGATAAGGTCGGCGAGAGTTCTCGCAACAAAGTTTGGCTCATACGTTTGGATACCGGATGCTTTCGCTAACTCCAGCGAGTTCCTCACGTCCTGGACAGTCACTCCTGCCTTAGCGCAGGCACTCTCCAGCGAATTGTTACCGCCACAGCAATAGTCAATCCCCACTTTTTCAAACACGCGCGTAGCGCCCGGTATCTGCAGCGCCAGCTCTCCAACAGTTCTGTTTGATTCCAGATTCATAATGCCTCCATACGCTACGAATATTAGCCGCGGATTTCGCGGCTGAAGATCTTCAAATCATCGCGGTTGCTGCTCTCATTGGCCGCGATGGTTTGAGGAAAACGAAATAATTAACCGCTAAACACATCAAAGCGAACAGTGCCAGAAATATAAATCCCCATGTGTAAGCTCCCATTGCGTCGCGGAGCACTCCCAAAACAACGGGCGGAAAGAACCCGCCGAGTCCGCCAAAAGCTCCTACCAAACCCGTGACCGTCGCAGTCTCTTTTGGAAAATACTGCGGCACCAGTTTGAAGACCGCTCCATTTCCTACCCCCAACGCCGCCGCAGCACCCAGTGCGCCGACCGTGAATGTCGGCATCCAGGGACATCCCATCAAAACGCCGAGTACCGCTACTGCAATGAAGACCGCCACCAACACCCTCGCCCCACCTTTGCGATCCGCGAGCATCCCGCCCACCGGCCGCATCAGCGTCGCGAGCAGAACAAATCCGGCAGTACGTGCGCCGGCATCCGCCGCACTGAGTCTAAAGTTGTCTTTCAGAAGCATTGGTAGGTAAATCGAAAACGCGACAAAGCCACCGAACGTCAGGAAATAGAAGAGCGACAATGTCCACGCCAGTGGCTCACGTCGCAGCACCGCAAGGTTCTGGGAAATCGTCTTTGGTTTGGCTTCGGACGGAACATCGCGAGCAAACAAATAAAACACGATGCCCCACAGTAGGGATATTGCCGCAAACACAAAGAACACGGGCCGCCACGAACCGAACACGATTGCGAGCACGGGCGCGCCAAAGACCGCTATCGACTGTCCCATGTTGCCCATGCCGTACACGCCCAGGGCTGTGCCTTGCTGATCGGGCGTAAACCATTTCGAGGTGAAGCCAATGCCGACTGGAAAAGTCGAACCGGCAATTCCCAGGAACAAGCCGAGTCCAATCAGCTGCGCATAACTATTCGAGACGCCGATCAGAACTGCTGGAACGGCTGAGAGTAACAAAAGAATAGTGAAGACTCGGCGCCCGCCGAAGCGATCAGCCAACATGCCTGCTGGAATCCTTCCTAGTGCGCCTAACAGGACCGGAATGGCGATCATCAGGCTCTTCTCTTTTGCTGTTAGTCTATAAGCTTCTGCGAAGGTGGGGGCCATTGCGCCTATTAGTCCCCAAACCGCAAACGAGACCGCAAAAGCTGAGGTTGAAAGAAAAAGAGCGAGCTTGGCGCCAGGTTTAAGTGATTTCATCGGTGTAAGCTCCATCGTGATCAGTAGTTCTCACTTGGTAGTCCGTCGCACAGAGTGCGGCCTGACCGATAGAGCAACGACCGTACCGTGAAGTATTGGGCGGAAAACTTAGAGGATCGGAAACGCAGACGAGGCCGGTGGGGAGGCTTGCGAAAAAAGACAGATTTATCGGGAAATTCTCCGCAGCGTGTGGAATGCGTTCTTGACAAGACAACATCTGCTCGTCCGCGAAGCGGACGTTTGACAATAGCCCAGCACTTGAGTGCTGGGGTCAAATACCCGCCATCGCCCGAGTCCGTGTAAAGGACGGCTGATATCCTATAGCAGTGGCCGTTTGGTTCAATTTCATTCGCCCGTTTCACGGGCTCGGCCCAAATCGACGGCCACCCCCAGCACTAAAGTGCTGGGCTATTGTCAAGCGTCCGCTGCGCGGACTAAATCAATTGGTCCCGAACTCATCCTTGCTCCTCTTCTTCGTCACACTTTTTGCAATCGAGTTCGAAGCCAATCCGAGAAGCGCGGCCTTCTTCAGTCAACGCCCAAGGCCGTGAGGTGAGAGGTGGATCATGTCGCACGTGTTGAAAATGCCCGCAATCGAGCTCTGCCCGCCAGTGACCCTCGTCGTCTGTTTCAAAGCGCGTGATTCGACGTTTCATTGGTTCGCATATCGACAAGATCTGCACCGACTTAGGCAAACCGTGGTGGAAGGTCCTCCAGTTCCCGTTGAAGACTCTTACAAAGTCCGGCGGTTGTTTGCTCATCCAAAAGCAAAGCAGGCCAGCCGTAGACTTGCTGTTCTTCCAATTCGTTGTGGCGGTCCAGCCGCTCCTTAATAAGCGTTAGGCGCTGCCGCAAGCCCTCAAGATCGTCAAGGCGGGATTGTTGGCTGCCAGCAATCACTCGCATGACCTTTATCATCTCCGCGAGCTCCTTCATAAAGAAGTCATGATCGGCGCGCAGCTGGCCGAGTATCTTCCCAACATCGTCAGACACCGGCTGAAGCCCATCAGATGCCGGCACATCCCCTCCGCCCGAATATGAAGCGTGAGCGATCGCAGGAAACAAGTGCAGATTTTCAGCACGGATGTGGACCGCGAGTCGAGCCCAGAATAGATCCAGCAGCTCGAAGGCACGTGAGACATTTGACTTGGCCATCTCGCCATCGAGTTCAGCGAGTAGCTTGCTCAGCGACTGGTGATCGTCTTCTAGCAGAGTCTCCACCGCGTTTGTCATCGCTTCAAATACCCCGAACTGGTGAACCGGCGCGAGCTGGGCCGCCACCAGAAAATGAGCGTGAGTGTGATGACAAAGCAAATGCCGGAAGCGATGACGAGTGGCAACAGCACTGCAAAATGATGCGCTAGTGCGGCTTCAACCGTGGCGGCGAGAATCCACAGCTGGGCAACATTAATCATGACGAGGAGAATAAGCCGCGCCTGAGCGACAGCGGCGCGTCCTTTTTTAACGTGCCCATGAATCGAACTGGGGTTGGATGTAGAGTTTTGCATTAGATCGATCTCTCAGTACTTCCCGGCACTCTTCCGGTCGCCCAAACTTCACCGTTGGTGCGAAGTTCAAGTTGCAAACGATCGAGTGCACGTGGTGGTGGACCGTACAGAACGTCTCCGGTGCGGGCGTCGAAAGCACCTTCGTGGCAAGGACACTCTAGGCGCTGATGTGTCCGTTCGAAATAAACCGGACATGAAAGGTGCGTGCACTTTTGACCAAACGCGTAGTAACTCCCATCCAGTGATCGCACGAGAATCGCGCTATCTTTCTCAGTTGGATAGCGAAAGTTAAGAGATGTACCGGGCGCTAGCGCCTCCGCGCCTTCGATCTTCTCGGGTGTGAACATTTCCGATGAACGTGCGTCAATCGCAGCTTTGGTCGCAAAGCCTGCTGCGCCAACAAACAATGCAGCAGAGGTTAAGCCCAGGAAGTTGCAGAATTCGCGTCGGGTGACTTGCGCTTCTTCATCGCGATCGTAAGGAAAGTCGCGTTGATGCGGGCCGGTCGCGACGCGCACATCAGTCTCATTGCTCATTACTCGCTTGATTGTTTCACTGAGGTTCTTTGGAGTCATCTTCGTGTTGTTTAGTTCGGGTTAGTTTCGTGTGAATTCGTGGATCGTCTGTGCCGCGAACCTAACAAGGACGATCCACGAAATCACACGAACAGGCACTGAAAACTTTGGTTTCCTGTGACTTTAAAACTCATTACTCTTATCACTTTGTTCCACTTGTAGATCGATCCATGATTCAGGTGATTGTATTTGCTCGGTCGTCACTCGACGTTCGAATACTCCGCAGCCATTGACTTCAACTTCGTCCGTCTCAGCCGGCAGCATTAAATAAACCTTGGTTTCCACTTTTTGATTACCAAAGACGTGCGCGTTCACCGGCTTCGTGCGGCGCAGAGGCACAACATCTTCGTACTTGCCAAAGGTGATGGCCCCCGTCGGGCACACGCTCGCGCACATTGGCTTGAGTCCCTCACTGGTGCGATCGAAGCACATGTCGCACTTCATTTGCAGATGCATCTCGGTGTTGTACTTCGGGACGCCAAAGGGACAGGCGTTCACGCAATTCCGACAATCAAGGCACCGTGGCTTCAATGCCGAAAGCACGATCCCATCTTCCGTGCTTTTGATTGCATCTGCTGGGCAAACGAGTGCGCATGTCGGCTCGACGCAATGCATGCAGACGGTCGGCATGGTGGCGGTTGTTTCTGATCGGTCGAGATAATCAACATAGATCATCGAATACCCTTTGTGCGTAGCGCACTCTCGGCACGCGGCCACACACGCACGGCAGCCAATGCACCGCTGCGGATCGATGAACATTGTTTCTTCCATTGCTATCTCAAGAAATCAGCCACAGATAAACACGGATATTCACGGATTACTAAATCGAACTCGACTGTATCTCCCTTTTCTTAATCCGTGTCTATCTGTGTTCATCTGTGAATGATTACTTCGCTTCGTGAAGTACCTTTCCGTCTTTCACCCAAGATTGGCAACTGTCTTGAATGAATCTTTTCAATGCGCGCCGCACAGGCTTTGAACTCCGGAATCTTTGAAGTCGGATCGAGCACCGGGTTCGTCAATTGATTCACCGCCAATTGTTCGCCCCAGTGATACGGAATGAATATCGTGTCCTTTCGAATTGTCTTTACTATCAACGCTGGAAAAACTCCGTCTCCGCGACGCGAAACAACCCTTACCCGTTCGCCGTCGTTGATCTTTAGCGTGGCAGCCATTTCCGGATGAATCTCGACGTAAGGCTCCGGACACTGCTCAACCAGAAAGCCAATGCGTCGTGTTTGATTGCCGGAAAGATATTGATAGACAACTCGCCCACTCGTCAGAATCAGTGGAAACTCTTTGTCAGGTGTTTCCTGCGGAGGCTCATATGCGATCGCATGAAATTTCGCCTTGCCATCCGGATGATAGAAGCGCTCTTCAAACAAGCGCGGCGTGCCCGGATGCTCTTCGGAAGGACACGGCCAAAAGACCCCATTCTGCTTTTCGACCTTCTCCCACGTAATGCCGTAGTAGTCGGCGTTTCCTCCTCGCGAAGCAACGCGGAGCTCGTCGAAAATCGCTCGGGGACTATCAAACTGAAAATACTGTTCTCTGCCCATTCGCCGCGCAATCTCCTGAATAATCCACCAGTCTGATCGTGCATCGCCGGGAGGATCCGTAGCCTTATTGATCTTAACTACACGGCCTTCGCTGTTCGCTGTCACGCCTTCGTCTTCGCTCCACGTGCTCCCTGGCAACACCACATCCGCATAACGCGCGCCTTCGGACATGAAAAAATCAATGCAGACATAAAAGCCTAAGCTTTCCAGCGAGCGACGTACTTCATTCGTATCAGGCAAACTCACCATTACGTTGTTACAGATCGAGAGCAGACCGCGAATTTCTCCTTCGCCCATCTTCTGAAACATCTCAACTACAGACACGCCAGCCTGCGGCAACTCTTCCTCGGGCAGTCCCCAAACTTCACAAACATGCTTGCGATGTTCGGGATTTGTGATCGAACGCTGGCCTGGGAGCTGATCCGCTTTCTGCCCGTGCTCGCGGCCGCCCTGACCATTACCTTGTCCCGTTATCGTTCCGTAGCCACGCCCAGGTTTACCAATACTCCCGGTTGCCAAGACCAGATTGATGTACGACAGAACATTATTAACGCCGTGCGAGTGGTGCTCGATTCCACGCGCATGTAGCAGCATGGAAGTCTTCGCACGCCCGTAAATTTGCGCGGCACGAACAATTTTTTCAGCCGGGACGCCAGTAATCTCGGCTGCAACTCGCGGCGAGTACCGGGCGACCAGAGCCTTCGTATCTTCCCAACCGTTGGTGCGCGCATTGATGAATGATTCATCGATCAAGTTCTCTTCGATCAACACGTGCAACATGCCGTTCGCGAGAGCTACGTCTGTCCCCGGTTTCAGTTGCAAGTGCAGATCGCCTTGCCGAGCGGTAGGTGTCTCGCGCGGATCGACGATGATCCACCGTCCGCCGTTGTCGCGTTGTTGCCACAAAAATTTATTGAGCACGGGGAACGTCTCTGCGCAGTTCGAGCCCGCAATCAACAGCACTTCCGCAAGTGGAATGTCGCTCCAGGGATTCGCAGCGCGATCGATGCCGAACGCTTTGTTGTTCGCGGCTGCCGCCGAAACCATGCACAGTCGCCCGTTGTAATCGACGTAACGCGTGCCAAGTCCAGCGCGTGCGAACTTGCCCATGAGGTAGGTCTTCTCTGTCGTGAGAGAAGATCCCGAATAGACTCCGATTGAATCTTTGCCGTGCTTGGTTTGCAGTTCGGTGATTTTTGAGACGACGAGGTCGAGCGCTTCGTCCCAACTTGCGCGTTCAAAGATGCCGTTACGCTTGATCAGCGGGTGTAGCAACCGGTCGGGATGATGAACTTGCAAATAAGCTGTGACACCTTTTGGGCAAAGGCGACCTTCATTGACCGGGAAATCGTAGCGTGGCTCAAATCCAACTACGTGATTGTTCTCAACCAGCAGATTCATTCCGCATTGAACGGCACAGTAAGGACAATGCGTCGGGACGACTTTGTCGATCACGCGGTCGGCGCGCCATCCATCGTGCGGCGTATCGTAAAGGTGCGGCCCGAACTCTTCTATAATCTTCTCTAGATGCTGTACTTTACTCATTAGTACTTGGCCACAGATGAACACGGATCTGCACAGATCATAAAATCAACTAACTTAATTCGTTTTTGTTATCCATGAGCATCTGTGTTTATCTGTGGCT
>DATEDU010000110.1:0-29095 GCA_035281525.1 Pyrinomonadaceae bacterium
AGAGGCGCTGAACTTTGGAATCTGTATGGTCCTACTGAAACAACTATCTGGTCCACCCTCAAACAGATCTCCGCTCCAGTTGATGAGATAACAATCGGTAAACCGATCGCGAACACTCAGATCTACATACTCGATCAACAGCTTCAGCCCGTACCAATCGGAGTGGCCGGCGAGCTCCACATCGGAGGTGAAGGTGTGGCACGTGGCTACTTGAACCAGCCGGAGCTGACTGCGGAGAAGTTTGTTCCTGATCCTTGGGCAGCGGGGCAGCGACTGTATAAGACTGGAGATCTGGCTCGCTACCTGCCCGACGGAGAGATCGAATACCTGGGTCGCCTCGATTACCAGGTGAAGATCCGTGGTTTTCGAATTGAGCTCGGCGAAATTGAGTCAGTGTTGCGCCAACACGAGTCGGTGCGCGAGACAGTCGTAATTGTTCGCGAAGATACGGTTGGCGACCCGCGCCTTGTTGCCTATGTAGTGCCGGGCGATGCACTTAATACTCCGGTGCAGGAGGATAACTGGCCTGAGTTGGTCGCTGACTTCCGACGCTATTTGCATCAGCGTTTGCCCGAGTACATGGTGCCAACAATATATGTGAAGTTAAACAAGTTGCCATTGACCGCCAACAATAAAGTTGACCGTCGGGCGATGCCGGTTCCAGACAGTTCGCGACCGGAACAGGAAGAAGGCTTTGTAGCGCCTCGCAATGCGACGGAAGAAAAGTTGGCATCGATTTGGAGAGAGGTGCTGAAGCTTGACCGCGTCGGGATAAACGATAACTTTTTTGATTTGGGCGGTCATTCGCTACTAGCAACCCAGGCAATCGGCCGCATTAGAAACTCACTGCAGATTGACGTTCCGCTGCGAGCCCTGTTCGAGGCGCCCACCATCGCGGGACTTTTTGAAAAACTGCATACGTTAACAGCTACAGCCGGCGGTGACGGTTTGACGTCCGGCGTCATTCCAGTTTCCCGTAACACGCCGCTGCCTCTGTCTTTTGCTCAACAGCGCCTGTGGTTCTTAAACGAACTTGAGGGCGATAGCGCCTTCTACAACGTTCCGTGGGCAGTGCAACTACGCGGCGAGTTGAATGTTGATGCTCTCAGGAAAGCTCTCGACACGATCATCAGTCGTCATGAAACCTTGAGAACCAGGTTCGGTGTTGAAGCGGGGCAGCCATTCCAAATAATTTCCGACAACCTCAACCTGCCACTTAGCATTACTGATCTTAGTGAGTTGCCCAACTCGGCGTTGGAAGAAGAAGCGAAAAGATTAGGAACCATCGAGGCTCGGCAACGATTTGATTTGCAAACTGGACCGCTCATTCGATCGCGACTGTTGCGGCTGAGAACAGGCGATCACATCCTTTATGTAACCTCGC
Source organism: Pyrinomonadaceae bacterium (assembly GCA_035281525.1). GTDB lineage: Bacteria > Acidobacteriota > Blastocatellia > Pyrinomonadales > Pyrinomonadaceae > PSRF01. Next base: position 1,385 of record DATEDU010000110.1, read on the forward strand.
ATCACATCGTGAGTGATGGATGGTCCATCGGCATATTCCTTAAAGAACTGACAGAGCTGTACGAATCATTCGTTTTGGGTCGACCACCTCGCTTGCCCGAGCTTGCCATTCAGTACGCCGACTATGCGGTATGGCAGCGCAAATGGCTGCAGGGAGACTTACTGCAGAAACAGTTGACGTATTGGAAGCAGCAATTGCGGGGAAGTCCAGCCTTACTTGAGTTGCCCAAAGATAGACCGCGTCCCGCAGTGCAGACATTCAACGGAGCGACCAGAACGCTACAGCTCGAACCAGAGCTGACGAAGGCGCTAAATGAATTGAGCCGGCAAGAAGGAGTGACGCTGTTCATGACCCTGCTGGCAGCGTTCCAGTTATTGCTATCGCGATATGCTGCGCAGGAAGACATCGTCGTGGGCTCACCGATTGCGGGACGGAACCAGGAAGAGATCGAGCCACTAATCGGATTCTTTGTGAACACATTGTTGCTACGTACCGATCTGGGCGGTAATCCCACGTTTCGAGAGTTATTGAGTCGGGTTAGAGAAGTAGCTCTCGGGGCTTATGCAAATCAAGAACTGCCCTTCGAAAAGTTGGTTGACGAACTGCAACCTGAACGCAGCTTAAGTCACGCGCCACTATTTCAGGTGATGTTTGCGCTGCAGAATGCGCCTCGAGCAGAGTTTAAGTTGAGCGGGTTAAGCTTAAGACGGATAAGAGTTCCAACGAAGACATCGAAATTCGATCTAACGCTCTTCGCTATGGAGATCGCGGAGACGTTGAATCTCACGATTGAGTACAACACCGATCTTTTCGATGAGGCTAGAATCGAGCGAATGCTCGAACATTTGCAGACGCTGCTAAATGACGTGGTGCGACAACCGGAAGCACGGATCGGTGAATTGGAAATCCTTCCCGGAGCAGAGCGGCAGCGTTTACTCGTCGACTGGAACCAGACAGCGGACCGGGTCGATACCAAAACCATCCATGAGTTGTTCGAAGAGCAGGTAGAGCGGACGCCGGAAGAAATAGCCGTGTCGTTTGAACCAGGGAAAGTAACGTACAAGGAGCTCAACAGAAGAGCAAATCAGTTGGCGTCGTACCTGAAAAATCGCGGAGTCGGACCAGAAGTTTTGGTAGGAGTTTGCGTCGAGCGATCATTGGAGATGGTTGTAGCTTTGCTCGGAATACTGAAGGCAGGAGGGGCGTACGTGCCCTTGGACCCGGCCTATCCGGCAGATCGGTTGCAGTTCATGCTTGAAGATGCAAACGCCCGTTTGCTTCTAACTCAAGAGCGGCTGTTGAAGCTCATCCCGGAGAGCGCGGCTGCGGTGGTCTGTCTCGATAGCGATTGGCCACAGATTAGCCAGGAGAGCGATGCCAATCCAGTTACAATCGCGCTGCCGCAGAATCTGTCCCATGTGATTTACACTTCGGGGTCAACAGGGCGGCCAAAAGGGGTCGCAATTCAACATCGCAGCACAGCAGCTTTGCTGGCTTGGGCCAAAACAGTCTTTTCTCAAGAAGAGTTAAGCGGCGTACTTGCGTCAACTTCTATTTGTTTTGACCTTTCGGTTTTTGAATTATTTGTCCCGCTGACGTGCGGCGGCAAGGTCATCCTGGCCGATGATGCTTTGCACCTGCTGAGCCTGCCATTCGCGAACGATGTGAAGCTCATCAATACCGTCCCCTCTGCTATGGTTGAGTTACTGCGGCTGGGTGGCCTTCCCGAAAGTCTGCAGACTGTAAATTTGGCGGGCGAACCACTGCGAGCCAGCCTGGTGGAAAAGATTTACGAACAACCTCAAATCAGGCGCGTCTTCGATCTCTATGGACCATCTGAAGACACGACCTATTCAACCTGGGCCTTGCGACGTCCAAATGGACCGGCGACGATTGGACGGCCGGTATCCAACACTCGTGTCTACATTCTCGATTCAAATCTACAACCGGTTCCGATTGGCGTGCCCGGAGAGCTTTACATTGGCGGCGCTGGTTTGGCTCGGGGTTATTTGAAGAGGCCAGGACTCACGGCACGAGTGTTTGTACCCGATCCATTTAGCGCTGAGGGTGGAGCGCGCCTTTACAAGACAGGCGACCTGGCTCGGTATCTCGAGGATGGGAACATTGAGTATTTGGGTCGTGTAGACAATCAGGTAAAGCTGCGCGGATTCCGAATTGAGCTGGGAGAGATCGAAAGCGTCATCAAGAAACATCCCCGAGTGTCCGAAGCGATCGTTCTCGCACATGAAGATGAACCGGGTAACCGGCGTCTTGTTGCTTATGTGGTTCCGAATCGTGACGCAGCAGAATCGGATCTGAAACAGAACTTTCACGCCGACCAGGTATCTGAATGGCAAGCTGTGTGGAACGAGACCTACCGTGCTCGCGTTGGAGATCCCACATTTAATATTGTCGGTTGGAACAATAGTTATACGGGCAAGCCAGTTCCCGCTGAGGAGATGCGCGAGTGGGTGGATCAAACAGTGGACAGGATACTTGCTTTGCGTCCCGAGCGCGTTCTGGAGATTGGCTGCGGCACGGGCTTGTTGTTGTTCCGTATTGCTCCTCACTGCCAGCACTATCACGGCACGGATTTGTCGAAGACGGCCTTGGATTATATACGTCAGCAGTTGGCGGATACGCAGACTGAACTTCGGAATGTGACACTTACAGAGCAAACTGCGGACGACTTCGCCGGCCTTGAGTCAGCGACTTTCGATACCGTAATTCTCAACTCAGTCGTCCAGTACTTTCCCAGCATCGATTACCTGGTGCGGGTACTGGATGGCGCGACGAGGTGTCTCAAGCCTGGCGGCACGATCTTCCTCGGCGATTTGCGCAGCCTGCCATTGTTGAGAGTGCTTCACAATTCGGTGCAGGTGCACACAACGCTGCCATCGCTGCCAGTGAGGGAATTGAAACGCCGCATCCACAAGCGGATCGCCGAAGAGAAGGAATTGGTGATCGATCCGGGTTTGTTTACGGCTTTACGGCGGCATTTTCCCCAAATCACCCGGATTGATGTTCAACTTAAGCGGGGCAGGTATCATAATGAACTGACGAAGTTTCGCTATGATGTTGCTCTGCAAATTGGCGGCGAATCTGTTCGTCGCATAAACCAGCACTGGTTGGACTGGCGGATCGATCAATTGAGTCTAGCGGACACCCGGAAATTATTGACGGAAACGACGCCAGACATTTTGGCAATCAGAGGGATACCCGACGCTCGGCTCGCGTCAGATTTAAAGGCTATGACATTGCTCGAGTCCCAACCTGGACCGCAAACTACAGGCGAGCTCCAGGCAGCCCTGCAGAAAGTCGATCAGGGCGTGGAGCCTGAGGATTTTTGGTCGCTTAGTAAAGATTTGCCTTACACCGTAGAGTTAACCCGGTCTACCGTATCGGCGGATGGCACTTTTGAAGCGATTCTACGAAAACAATCGGCGCCGTACACCGAAGTGTCGCTTGAGCAAGACATGGAAGTTGATGGTCCATGGGTTAAATTCGCCAACGATCCTTTGCTCGGGAAAGCAGCGCGCAACCTCCAGCCCGACCTGAAAAGAGTATTAATTAAGCAATTGCCGGAATATATGACGCCATCGGAGTTTATATTTCTAAATGCTTTTCCGTTGACGCCCAATGGGAAAATAGACCGATCGGCGTTGCCGGCGCCTGACCAGTCTCGTCCGGATTTGGAGCAGCCTTATGTAGCCCCGCGGACTGGCGTCGAGAGAGAATTGGCAAGTATCTGGGCTGAAGTGCTCAGGCGTGAAAGCGTTGGTGTAAAGGACAATTTCTTTGAGCTTGGCGGACACTCATTGCTTGCGACCCAGGTTATTTCGCGAATTCGAGAGAGCTTTAAAATAGAACTTCCTTTGCGCAACATGTTCGAGTCGCCAACTGTGGAGACCTTAGCAAGAGTAGTGGAGGACCTTCAGCAGAAAAACAGATCGGCTCCCATACAGCCAATTAGGAGCCGGCGACGGAGTTCGCCCAACGTTGAACAACTTTCACCGGAAGAGATTGACAACTTACTTTCAGAGGCTTTATCTAAAGCGGATCTAAAACTATGAGCAGCACTTTGGACCGAGTTTTAGATCTATCCCTCGAGGAGAAGCGAGCTCTCCTTTCCAAGTTGGTGCGCGAAGAAGCGGACGGCGCCGAGACCTTTCCCCTCTCGTTTGCGCAACAGCGTCTTTGGTTTCTGGCCCAGCTCGAACCCGAGAATCCTTCGTACAATCTTCCTCAGGCGTTGCAATTAAGGGGCGTCCTTGATGTCAATGCTCTCAAACAGACACTCAACATGATCGTCGCGCGGCACGAATCCTTACGCACGACGTTCAAGACCATCGACGGACAGCCTGTTCAGATAGTTTCCCGTTCGCCCGAAATCAATCTCGCCTTCACCAATCTTGAAGACCTACCGGCAGCAAGACGTGAAACCGAGGCACAGCGAATCGCCATGGCCGAAGCCTGGCGTCCGTTCGATCTCAGCCGTGACTACCCGATCAGGGCGGCATTGGTGCGGCTCGACCACGATCACCACTGGCTATTGCTAACACTGCATCACATCGCGAGCGACGGTTGGTCGCTCGGGATAATGAGAAAAGAACTCTCAACGATCTACGATGCGATTACGACAAACCGGCCTATCGAGCTGCCCGAACTGCCGGTCCAATACGCAGATTTTGCGGAATGGCAGCGCGAATGGTTGCAGGGCGAAGTGTTCGACGAGCAACTGAGTTACTGGAGAAGTAATTTGGCAGGAGCACCGCCCGAGCTTCAGCTGCCTGTCGACCGTCCTCGACCTGCTCAGCAATCATTCCAGGGAGCGACGCTTTCAGTAAATCTCTCGGAAGAGCTAAGCCGGTCACTCGTCGAGTTCAGCCAACGCGAAGGCGTGACTCTTTTCATGACTTTACTCGCGGCGTTCAAAACGCTGCTGTATCGGTACTCAGGTCAGCAAGACATCGTGGTGGGCACTCCGATCGCTGGCCGCAATCGAGTCGATATCGAAGGTCTAATCGGTTTCTTCGTCAACACTCTAGCCCTCCGAACCAACTTCTCGGGCAATCCTTCGTTCCGGCAACTGTTGGGACAGGTAAAAGAGGCGACACTGGGCGCGTTGGCGCATCAGGACCTGCCATTTGAAAAACTCGTGGAGGAATTGAATCCTGAGCGCAATGTTAACCATTCGCCCATCTTTCAGGTGGTGTTCGGAATGCAAAATGCTCCGCGCGAGTCGCTGACGATGAATCTACTAACGATCACGCGGTTGCCATTGGCGAGAGACACGGCAAAGTTTGACCTAACGCTGAACGCAGGCCAGACCGACAATGGGCTGATTTGTTGGCTTGAATACAACACCGACCTATTTGAAAAAGACACAATCAGCCGGTTGCTCGGGCACTTCGAACGCTTGCTCGAAGCGGCCGTAGTAAATCCTGAGACTTCCATTCTGCAGTTGCCTCTGCTTAGCGAGCCAGAGCGGACTCAGTTAATAACAGAATGGAACAACACTCACACTGATTTTCCAGATCAGCGCATTCATCAGATCTTTGAGGAGCAAGTTGAAAACCGGCCGAACTCCATTGCTTTGGAGTTTGAGGACCAGAAGGTGAGTTACTCGGACCTGAATCGCCGTGCGAACCAGTTGGCGCATTACCTGCGCGCGCTCCGAGTGCGCCCAGACGAAACTGTAGCACTCTGCGTTGAACGGTCTATCGACATGTTCGTCGGCATTCTCGGAATATTAAAGGCGGGCGGCGCATATCTCCCACTAGATCCCTCATATCCACGCGACCGGTTGGCATTCATGATTGAGGACGCCAAAGCACGAGTGCTGCTAACGCATGAACATCTACAGCATACGCTGCCTGATCACTCTGCTCAGACGATTTTTCTGGACAGTGATTGGAAGGATATAACTCGCGAAAGCACAGATAATCCCACGTGCGCTTCAACCGCGGAAAACCTTGCGTATGTCATGTATACCTCGGGCTCGACGGGTAAGCCAAAAGGCGTGGCTATTCCGCATCGGAGCGTGATACGTCTGGTCCAAAATACAAACTATGCGACCTTCGGGCCTGATGAGGTGTTACTGCAGTTTGCGACGCTGTCATTCGACGCCTCGACATTCGAGATCTGGGGTAGTTTGCTCAACGGCGGACGGCTCGTAGTGATGCCGCCGGGATTGGTATCGCTGGAGAAACTAGGCGAAGCCGTCAAGCGACATAACGTGACTACGCTGTGGCTAACGGCGGGACTATTTCATCAGATGATGGAGACAGATCTGGACAGCTTGCGTGGAGTGCGGCAGCTCATTGCTGGCGGGAATGTCCTTTCAGTGGCGCATGTAGAGCAGGTGGCTCGGGAGTTCACCGGGTGTCAGTTTATTAATGGTTATGGACCAACTGAAAACACGACCTTTACGTGTTGTTATCCAGTTAAGCCGCACGAACAGTTTACTGCTAGCGTGCCCATTGGTTTTCCTATATCGAACACTCAGGTGTACATCCTTGACGATGAGCTGCAGCCGGTGCCAATCGGAGTCGTAGGTGAGTTGTATACGGGCGGTGCTGGGTTGGCACGCGGTTATCTGAATGATCCAGCACTAACAGCTCAGAAGTTCATACCGCATCCTTTGTCGGACGCACCGGGAGCGCGGTTGTACCGAACTGGAGATCTGGCTCGCTATCGATCGGATGGTTGCATTGAATTCCTCGGGCGAATCGACCACCAGGTCAAGCTGCGTGGCTACCGCATCGAGCTCGGTGAAATTGAAACCGCTATAAAAGAACATCCGGCTGTGCAAAGCGCAGTAGTTACGGTGGGACAATCCGACCAAGGCGATAAGCATCTCGTAGCCTATGTCGTTGCCGATTCAAGTCACCCTGAACTTCACAACAAAGTAATCGCCGCCGAGCTTAAAGCTCTTCTAAAGAAGTCGCTACCGGATTACATGGTACCCGCATACTTTGTGTCGGTCGAGAAGATACCGCTGATGCCGAGTGGCAAAATTGATTTGCGCGCTTTACCCCCGACGAATGGCGCGCGACCAGAGTTGGAAGAAGTTCATGTAGCCCCGCGTGATGATCTGGAAAGACGACTGGCACACATTTTCGAGAAGGTTCTGGGAGTGCAATCGGTAGGAATACGGGATAATTTCTTCGATCTCGGAGGACACTCGCTGCTTGCCGTGCGAGTGGTCTCGGAGATAGAGAAAGAAGTTGGCCAGCGGCTTCCGCTCGTTAGTTTCTTTCAGGGCGCCAACATCGAATACCTGGCTTCTCTTTTGCGGCAGGATGTTCTTTCCTTATCGTGGCCGACCGTGATCGAAATACAAAAAGGCACCCAGGGTGTGCCACTTTTCTGCGTCTCTATGCCAAATGTAAACGCTCTTGGGTATCGTACTCTCGCGCGTTGCCTTGGTCCAGATCAGCCGGTATATGGGTTACAGTCCCAATATCCCGCCGATCTGGATAGAGAATACAGTCAGGAAGCCGTCGATAATATCGCCACGGAATATCTGGAATCGCTGCGCGCCGTACGACCGGAAGGGCCATATCAGTTTGTCGGCATATGCCGGGGGGCACACATTGCATTTGAGATGGCGCGACGCTTGGAGCAGGATGGTCAGCAGGTTGCGCTGGTGGGCGTGCTCGATACATGGGTAGCGGAAAATACCTACAATATTTTCTTTTATCTGGACCACTATGCCGAGCGCCTCGCTTGGCTGACTAAAATTGGCCTCAGAAACCAACTAAGCTTCATCAGGAAAAAGGCCCAAGGTGCGTTGACAAATTTTGGCGCCAAGATTTCGACCGGAGAGCAACCAGTCTCGGCCAAGCGCAAACGCAATCCTCTTCACGAAATCTATTTCCCTGGACCCAACTTTGTTCCCAGAACCTATAAAGGAAAGGTTTCGGTGTTTCGCGCCCGCCAGCAACCGCGTCAGCGGATCCGCGATGTATCTCTGGGATGGGGTAGACTTGCCTTGGGAGGCGCAGACGTTTACTACATCGGCGGTGGTCACACCAGTGTGTTGAAAGAACCCCACGTCCAGAGTCTGGCGACCGAATTGAAAAAGTGTCTGCTAAGGAACGGTGAGTAGCTCGGCAGTCAATCAGCACGAATCAGTTCGCCGCACCGGTGCCAGACCGAGCTACGACATCCGTCCACCCTCACTTGCAGCAATCAATTTGTTAGCGAGCCTGGCTAAGCTGTCGCAGTACAGAGATCTAATCCGGACGCTCTCTATTCACCGCGTAAAGGTAAGGTACAAGCAATCAGTGCTCGGCGTGTTGTGGGCCATCCTACAGCCGCTGGCCGTGATGCTGATCTTCACCTTCGTCTTTTCCAAGATCGCCAGAATGCCCAGCGAAGGCGCTCCGTACGCGATCTTCGCCTACACGGCATTGCTGCCGTGGACCTTCTTCGCAGGCGCTATCGCAAACGCTACTACCAGCCTGACAACCCACGCGCAGTTTGTAACTAAAGTCTATTTCCCGCGCGAAATTTTGCCCATCACATACGTCGCGGCCGCACTATTCGATTTCGTGGTGGCTTCTACTCTCCTGGGATTTTTGATGGTCTATTATCAGGTTCCGCTGACTATTAATGTGCTTTTCGCGATCCCAATAATCGCGGTGTTGACTTGTTTCGCACTCGCAATTTCTTTTCTCTTCTCAGCGACACAGATTCGTTTTCGAGACCTTGGCGTGGCTGTGCCGTTGCTTTTGCAGGTTTGGTTGTTTGCCACTCCGGTCATCTATCCGCTGAGTGCAGTGCCGCAACGCATACGACCGTTCTACATGTTGAATCCGATGGTGGGAATCGTTGAGAACTTTCGGCAGGTGATTCTGAGGGGTGGCCCTCCGGAAACAAGTTCCTTGCTGCTGTCGGCTGCTGTTGCGGTCATCCTGCTGGTCCTGTCATATCTCTATTTCAAGTGGATTGAAGCTACGATGGCCGACTTCGTGTAACTCGATATGATTGACCTGAAGTTCGATCGCGTCTCCAAGAAGTACCGCATCTATCACGAGTCGGAAGAGAAGAAGTCTGCCTTTGGGCGTCTGACGCGTCGCCTGCGAGGAAACTGGGACGACTTTTGGGCGCTCCGTGACGTGACTTTCGAGGTCGAGCGTGGCGAGGCTCTGGGAATCATAGGACAAAATGGAGCAGGTAAGAGCACCATTCTGAAGCTTCTCTACAGCATCACCGCTCCAACCAAGGGGAAGATTTCGGTCAATGGCAGATTGGCCGCGCTCATTGAAGTCGCGTCAGGTTTTCATCCTGAACTCACGGGACGGGAAAACGTTTTCTTGAATGGTTCGCTGCTCGGAATGAAGCGGCGCGAAATCAAGAGTAAGTTAGACAGCATCGTTGACTTCGCTGGTGTGTCCGCATTTATCGATACTCCAGTTAAGCGTTACTCATCGGGAATGTACTTGCGACTTGGCTTTTCGATCGCAGCACATCTCGATCCCGACATCCTGCTGCTCGACGAAGTGTTGGCGGTGGGAGATGCTGCGTTTCAGTCGAAGTGCATCGAGAGAATTCATCGACTTAGAAAACAGGGTACGACGATCATTTTTATTTCTCACAACCTCGGTGCCGTCGAAAATTTGTGTGATCGAGTTTTCCTGTTGCGGCAGGGAGAGATATTTCGTAGCGGAAAGCCGCGCGATGTGATCTCCGAATATGAGCACATGCTCGTGAATATGCCTACGTCGGCTCCGACCGGACGGGCGGATCGCGCTGCATCCCCAGTACAGATAGCCTCGGTTAATTTCTATAATTCCGCAGGTCGCAAAACCACAACGTTCGCGACGGGAGACGAGGTCCGCGCCGAAGTCGAATTCGTTGCGCACGAGCCCGTCGACGATGCGTTGATAGAGATTTACTTTTACTCGATCTTCCACAATCTTCACTCTCATTTGTCAACCGATTCGAAGGAAGTCAGACTGGATCTTGCGAAGGGTCGAGGAACTGTCGAATTCTTCTGTCCTGAGCTCCCGTTCGAACCGTCCGCCTTCAATGTCGAAGCAAGTATTAGGCATCGAAAGTCAGATTTCACTGAGCACCTCGATTACAAGCAGGCGGGCAGTATCCATATCGTTAAGGGCAAAGCCGTTCACGGCGGCTTTCATACGTTCCACACCTGGAACTTGAAAACCGAAGCCCCGCAACCCGATCACGTTTTCCCTCACATTTCATGATCGGCTACACTTCTCAGGTTGTTCTGAGAAGTGAAACATGAGTACGGCAGCCCAAACACGTCCCATCCTGTACGGCGTAGCTCAGAAAGTTGCTGAAACCGCCGAATATCAGCGGCTACTTGCGGAAATACAACGTGGCACCCGCGTAGTGTCTGTCAGTGGTCTTGTGACTTCGTCAGCCAAGGGCTTGACGCTCGCGGCCCTACAACGGCAAACGGGAAAGCCTTTCGCCGTAGTGACTCAGGCCAGTAGAGACCTTGAACAACTCGAGCGTGATCTGCGGTTCTGGTATTGCGCTCTAACCGGCAAGAGTGTCTGTGATAACGAGGTGTTGCTTCTTCCCGCGTCCGAAAGCGATCCGTACGCCGGGTCGTCACCGCACGCCAGTACACTCGAACAACGCGCTCTCACGCTTTGGCGGCTGGTCCATCACTCCCAGGACTTCGTAATTCTGACAGCTCGTGCACTGGCGCGTAAGACGGTTGCGCCGGACGATATTGCGAAAGCCGGAGTTGTTCTCAAACGCGACATGGACTATCCGCCCGAAGAGCTCGCGGACAAGTTAATGGCGTGCGGTTATCTCCGTCAGGATCCGGTGACGGCCATTGGTGAGTTCTCGGTTCGAGGCGGAATCCTGGATGTTTGGTCGCCCGGCGCTGACGGTCCAGCGCGCATAGAGTTCTTTGGCGACACGGTGGAATCGATACGTGAGTTTGATCCCGACACGCAGCTATCGACCACGCAATTAACGGAAGCCGAGTTGGCGCCGATGCGTGAGCTTGCGGTGAACGAGTTTGATTTCCGCTTTTGGGCTGAAGCGGCGCGTGAGCGTTGGGCGGATCCGCGGTATTCCCGGCAACTTCGCGACCGAACCGTCTTTGCTGATGAGGGTGAAGCGTTTGCGGGCTGGGAATGGCTGATTCCGCTGGTGCGCAGGCAGAACTCGACCGTCTTCGATTATCTTAAAGACGCCGTTCTCATAGTAGATGAACCCGCCGGTATCGAGTCTTTCCTCAGTGATACTTATCAAGGTCTAGCCGATCGCTACCAGGAGACAGATGCAGCCGACGATGTAGCGCTGCCTCCCGAAGATCTTTATCTGAAGGGAGAGGAGTTGCGCGCACTAGTTGAGCAGCGCACGCGTCTCGAGTTGCGCACCTTGGGCCGATCGGCTGCGGGCACGGACGAACGCCTCGCGATGGAAGCCGAGGCTCCTGCATTCCAATTCGGCCGCTCTCGCTCGCCACGCCAGCCATTGTTTTTGTTTCCCGCTGTCGAGCAGGCTCCTGAGTTTGAGCTCAAGACGCAATCTGCAATGCGTTACCACGGCCGCCTGGCTGACGTTGCTGCCGATCTAACACGTCATCAAGAGTCGGGAACGACGACTGTCTTTGTAATGCCAAGCTTAGGTGTCGCCGAGCGCATTGTCGACATCCTGACGGAATACGACGTCAATGCCACTCTTTCTATGACCGATGAAACGACGACGAGCGTCGCCGGCACTCAAGCTGTCATAACCGTAGGGCGTCTCAACACAGGCTTCGAGATGCCGGCCGCGCGCCTGCTGGTCCATGTGGAAGGCGATCTGTTTGACGAAGCCGGGGAACAGGCTCTGGAGCGGCGCGGGCTCAGTCCGGTCAGCAGGAAGCAAGCCGATAGTCGAAAACGTAAATCCAAATCCGCCGCCTTTCTCTCTGACTTTCGCGATTTAAAAGTCGACGACTTTGTAGTGCACATCGATCACGGGATCGCGCGTTTTGGTGGTTTGCAAACGCTCGATCTTGGGCCGGGGCGTAGCGGCGAGTTCATGCTGCTCTATTACGCCGATGACGCCAAACTCTACGTGCCTGTCGAGCGATTGGATCTCGTCCAACGATATTCCAGCGCCGAAGGACATCAGCCCGCACTCGATCGACTCGGTGGTCTTGGATGGCAGAAGACCAAGGCGAAAGCGAAGCGCGCGATGCGCGACATGGCGGACGAGTTGTTGCGACTCTATGCTGAGAGAAAATTGGTCGGTGGTCACGCTTTCAGTGCCGACACGCCCTGGCAGCGCGAGTTTGAGGACGGATTTGAATACGTACTGACGCCGGACCAGGAGACGGCGATTGACGACGTCAAACAGGACATGGAAGAACCGACGCCGATGGACCGCTTGCTGTGTGGCGATGTTGGTTATGGCAAAACTGAAGTCGCAATGCGAGCTGCTTTCAAGTCAATAATGGAAGGCAAACAAGCGGCCATTCTGACGCCTACAACCGTGCTGGCGTATCAACACTACGACACCTTCCGCTCACGCTTTGCTCCTTTCCCGGTGAAAGTCGAACTGCTTTCTCGCTTTCGTTCGACTAAGGAGCAGAAAGAAATCGTCAAGCGTGTTGAGTCAGGCGCGGTAGACGTGATTATCGGCACCCACCGGTTGCTGTCAAAAGACGTTCGCTTCAAAGAACTCGGACTGGTTGTCGTCGATGAGGAACAGCGTTTTGGTGTAGCTCACAAAGAGAAACTCAAACAGCTGAAGAAGAAAGTCGATGTGTTGACGTTGTCGGCGACTCCGATCCCACGCACGCTGAACATGTCACTTAGCGGCTTGAGAGACATGTCGCTGATCGAAACGGCTCCCAGCGATCGACTGGCTATTCAAACGCAGGTGGTCCAGTTCTCGGAGAACGTAATTAAGTCAGCGATCGAGCTCGAGCTCGCGCGTGGTGGTCAGGTGTTTCTGATACACAATCGGGTCGAGACAATCGACACCGTGGCGGCGCTGGTGAAACGTCTGGTGCCGCAGGCTCGCATCGCGGTGGGCCATGGGAAGATGAACGAGAAGGACATGGAGCGAGTGATGCTCGACTTCATTGACTTTAAATATGACGTGCTCGTGGCCACGACGATCATCGAGAACGGAATAGACATCCCGCGCGCGAACACCATCATCATAAACCGCGCCGACGCCTACGGTCTTTCTCAGCTTTACCAGTTGCGCGGGCGGGTCGGACGCTCCAACAGACGCGCTTACGCCTATTTGTTGATACCCAGCGAGCAGGAGCTTTCGCCGGTTGCCCGCCGGCGGCTGGCGGCGATCCGGGAGTTCTCGGATTTGGGGGCCGGCTTTCGAATCGCGGCTTTGGATCTGGAGCTGCGCGGTGCCGGGAATCTTCTCGGAGGTCAGCAGTCGGGCCATCTCGATGCTCTGGGGTTCGACTTGTACACGCAGATGCTCGAGCGCACGGTCGCGGAGCTTCGCGGCGAGCAGGTCGAGGACGAAACGAGTGTTTCCATCAACCTCGGCGTCAACGTCGCAATTCCTGAAGACTACATTCAGGATATGGGGCAGCGGCTGCGCACTTACAAACGCGTCTCCTCGGCTAGAGACAACGAGGCGCTGGCAGCTATTCGCAGAGAGACGGAAGATCGGTACGGCCGGGTGCCTTCTTCGGTGGAAGACCTGTTTGCTTACGCTCGGCTGCGGCGGCTGGCTGAAGAATTGGGAGTGATTTCAATCGACAAGACGGCGGACGGGCTGGCTATAAAGTTCAGCGAGAAAGCTCGTATTTCTCCTGAAAAGCTCGCGAATTTCCTTAAAAACCATGGCGCGGTGTTCACCCCGAGCGGTGTTTTGCGTATGAAGCTAACAGACGATGAAGAGAGTGAGGTCTTGCGGGTGGCGCACGCGGCGTTGCTCGAAATTCGATCCGTCGATTAAAATTCAAAGTTTGGTCTTTGGCCTTACGTCTTTGTAGTTTGAACTTGGTGCTTTGTACTTTACATTTCGATTCGAAGTACAAAGTACAGAGTTCAAGTACAAAGTACAAAGACCAAAGGCCCAAGACCAAAGCCCAATTTTTAGGAGAATCAATTGAAATTTAAACTTATATCTTTAATAGCCGCGGTTTTATTGGTCGCGCTTTCTGCGCCTGCTCTGCTCGCCCAGGAAGGCGAACTGCATGTCGTCGATGAAGTCGTTGCTCAGGTGAATGACGACGTGATCACGTTGTCGATGGTCAAGCGCCAGTCGAAAGAACGCATCGAGACACTCAAGCAGAATGGGATGACGGAGCAGCAGGCGACTGATGAAGTAAACAAACGGCAGGGCGAATTGATTGCCAGCCTCATCAACGAGCAGCTCTTACTTCAACGCGGCAAGGAGCTCGAGATGACCAGCGACGTCGAAGCTGAGGTCAATCGCCGAATGCTGGAGGTCGCTAAGGAGCAGGGCATCACCAGCATCGAAAAGTTGGACCAGGCGATGAGGGAGTCAGGCGTGGATCCGGTCGGTATGCGTCAAATGATGCGTACCGAGATCATGAAACAATGGGTGATCCAGCAGGAAGTCGATCGAAAGATTTTCTTCGGCCTGACGATGGATGAATTGAAGGAATACTTCCAAGCCAATCAGGCGAAGTTTATCAAGGCTGAGAGCGTGGTTGTTTCCGAAATATTCCTGAGCTCGGTTGGGAAGAACGAAGCTGACGTCAAAGCTCGCGCTGCTGAGCTCGTCACACAATTGCGCGCCGGTGCGGACTTCGGTGCTCTCGCCGCCGCTAATTCGGAGCGTGAGCAGAATGGAGTGCGGGTAGCGCCTCAGACCAAAGGAAAGGTTGGCAGGTTTGAGGTGACGAATCTGCGCGACGACATTGCTAACGTCATTCGCAAAGTATCGGTAGGAGGCGTCAGTGATCCGCTGAGATCGCCGGACGGCTACCAGATAGTTCGAGTTGACGAGCGAACGCCCGCTGGTACGACTGCGACCTTTAATGAGAATCAGGTTCGGGAGGCGATGACGATTGAGCGTTCGCCGAAGGAACGACAAACGTTTTTGCAAAATTTGGCGAAGGAGTCGTACGTCAAAGTTGCCGAAAATTATAAGGACCTGGTTGAACCTCATTTGAAGCTGGCGCCGGCCGCCGCCGCCAAAACTTCCGACACCGGCAAAGAGGGAGATAAGAAAAAGCCCTAGCGTGCGAAAAAATGGCTCACCCTCTGGGGCTGACGCCCCAGGCTTTATGCTCTCGCCTGCTTCGCAGGCTCACGAACGAATGACTAAGCCATTCCACATCCGAAACATTGAAATTAATCCGCCGTTGATTCTGTCTCCGATGGCGGGAGTAACCGACGTGTCCTTTCGTCGTCTCATCAAGCGACGCGGCGGAGTCGGCTTGTCAGTCTCGGAGTTCATTTCGGTCGAAGGCCTCACGCGCAGCAATCCAAAATCAAAGCGCCAGATGCGTTTCTACGAAGACGAGCGGCCTTTTGCCGTGCAAATATTCGGCGGCCAACCCGAACGCATGCGCATGGCTGCCGAGATGGCCCAGGAAGTCGGAGCAGACATTTTGGACATCAACTGCGGCTGCCCGGCGCCCAAAGTCGTAAAACATGGCGGCGGCTCAGGTCTGTTGAAAGATCATTCGCGGCTCGAGACGATTCTGAAAGAAGTCAGGAAGGCGATTACGATTCCTCTGACCATCAAGATCCGCGCCGGCTTTTTTGACCACACAATAAATGCTGTCGAGACGGCGAAACTTGCTGAGGCTTGCGGCGTCGAGCACATCGCTTTGCACGGCCGTACGAAAGAACAAGGTTATCGCGGTTTAGCTAACTGGGATCTTGTGAGACAGATCAAAGAAACGGTGAGTGTCCCGGTGTCGGGTAGTGGTGACGTAACGACCATTGACGGCGCCTTCGCGAAGTTTCGTGAAACCGGATGCGACGGTGTTCTAATTGGTCGAGGCGCCATGGCGAATCCCTGGATCTTCCGGCAAATCGAAGACGCTATGGCCGGACGCGAGGTCTTTCAGCCTACGTTGGCAGACAAACGCGCCATCCTGCACGAGTATTTCGACATGCTGCGCGAAGACATGCCTGAGACGCCTGCGATAAATCGCATGAAGCAATTGGCCGGGCAGTTCACGCGAGGTCTGCAAGGCGGTGCTCTTTTCCGCACGTCAATCTATCACTCACATTCGGTCGAAGAGATCCTCTCGCGAATTGAAGAATACTTCGAGGCGATCGAGTCAGGACGGCCTTACTATGGTGAGGCCGGTGCGCCGATTGAAGAAGTTCCGGTACTCGACTCGTGCGAAATCGCGGCATAAGCCTACGGGGAATCGGTTAACAGGGGAACGGGTTAAAAAGGGGAAAAGGGGAACAGGGTAGATTTCCCCGTTCCCCTTTAACCGGTTCCCCTGTTCCCCGTTCCCCCCTTCCCTATTCCCCTACTTCCCTTTCTGTGCAATCTGTGGATAGCCCTTACCTTTCAGCGCCGCGATATCGATCACAATCTCCTTCTTACCTTTAACAGTTCGCGTTATCCTTCTACTCTTGTTCTTTGCTGGAGAAGGAGATGGACTGGCTGCAGCAGAGGGCTGATCAAGCTTTCCGCGCGCGTCGCGAGACATTTCCAACAGCGCGGCCATCACCTCGGCTCGCTCTGCTTCGGTCAGGTCTTCCAGATTCACACCATGTGCGCTAAGTACTGCCCGCAGGTTCTCCTCAGTATTTGAGTTGTGATCGTAAACATCGCGAAAGATGTGCAGTTTTCCGTCCTCAGCAACGATTGTCTCGTAACGTAGTTCCACCGGGATCGTCCGGCTTAGCGTGACTTGTTTCGTCTCGCTGCGATTGCGCTTGAAGGCGGCAAGATCTGCATCCGAAAGTTTCATGCCGGCCAACTGGGCCAGCACCTTCGAAAAGTCCTGCGCCAGAGGGTCCGTCAGCCCCACGCATCCGTGTGATGCAAACGTGCCCAGTTTCGCCGGTGACTTACCGCCGTGTATGAGAGACGGTGAGCCAATCGGAATTTTCAACACACCCAGTGGATTCAACTTGCTGCCGGCTTCGACCTTTTGACCAACTTTTACTTTGGAGTTTGGTGCCTCGACCCACGGCTCGTCAGGTGGAGTCCAGGGAGGATTGAAAATGATTGCTTTTGCCTCTCGTACTCCGGTGGGAAGCGGAAACTCAGGATAGCCAATGCCTATCTTGTACGACTTCAGCAGCCGTCCATTGTCGAACACATCCATTCGATAGGCCGGGATGTTAACCACCACTCGTGAGTCATTGGGAATTGAGTTTGGAGTTGAAGGAAGACTTGCCTCCTTCGATGTTGTTGAGGTTTCCGGTTTCGCCTCGCCACCTTCATTTCCTCGCCAGCGCTCGCTCACGAACTTTGCCAGCGCCGATGCTTTCTCTTCGCCGACGATCTCTTTGATACGATTTTCCGCCAGCTCACGAGCCTCAGTAGTGGTGCCGCTGTAGTCACCGTTCTCGAGCTCCCGCAGTTTGCTTGTTTCCTCGCGCGCCACGCTTCGCAACCGTTCTACCTGTTCGTCCGTAAGGTTAACTTGAGCTTTCAACTCGGTAGCAAAACGCGAATCGGATGCGAAGAAGGCGTCCAACACAGGCAACGTGATCGGCGGAGCGTCACTGGCAACGTCTGTTGGAGACGCTGCTGCGGATGGTGAAGGTGTTGTTTGGACCACGCCCGAGTTTGAGTTGCCTGAAGGTTGGGTGACGCATGCTCCGAAAGCCAATGAGAGCACGATTAGAAGAGATGCTGATTGGACCGTTTGCTTCATCTTTGAGTTCCTCTTGTGCGAGTTTCAGCCTCGCTACATCGAAAGTTTACGGGGAACCAAAGTAGTAGCAACAGGTGTACCCTCAACGTCTGGTTGTGTTTTCCCCAACCGAAAATGTGTGGAATTCCGAGCGATGTCAGGAATTGCTGCACGATAAGCGAACGGCGGAGAGCGAAAAACGATCCACGAAGCGGTGGCTACCGCAAGCGGGTCCGTCGGTCGTTTACTGTTGTCGAAGCAACGGATAAGGGTTAATGCTCGTCCCCTCCCAGTATCGTTTCGGATCGCTGACGATCATGATCGAGAAGTGCAAATGATAATTGCCTGGACCAGCGTTGCCAGTATCGCCAACATAAGCGATTGTCTCTCCTTGCCGCACATACTTTCCTTCGTATAACCCATTGGCGTACTGCTGCAAGTGGGCATAGTAAAAAATGAGTTGCTTGTCACTGCTCAGTTGATAGATCGTTGTGCCGCCACGTTCGCTTTGAAAGAGTTTCACAATCTCGCCGTCAGTGGCTGCAAGCACCGGCGTTCCCAACGCAGCCGGAATGTCGATCGCATCGTGCACGCGTCCTTCCGAACGCGAGTCGCCGAATGTATCCAGCAGCTGCTCCCGCTTAACTCCTGCGACGGGCACAATTAGCTTTAGTGTTGCCTCGACACTTGGAGGAATCGTTGGTTCCGGAGTCGGACTGGCTGAAGGAGATGCAAAAGGGCTTGGGACATTGGCCATCTCGGTGGGCAAGGGACTGGGTGAGTTCGCGGTAGGCGATGGTGTAAGTATCGGCGTCACTTCAGGAGTAGGTGAGGCTGACGGTAACAGTGAAAAAGGAGGACCGTAATAACCCAGTCGTCTTTGAACCACGGCAACGACTGCTACGAGCAGGGCAAGGCCAAGCATCAAACCGAGGAACACCCGCACTCGTGGAGACCGGATCATTTTCCATTTGTCATTTGCCATTTGCCATTTGCCATTTTCTCCGATTGTTTAGTGTCGTTTTCTTGCGTTCTTCTATCACACCTCGAAAAGCGATCCACGAAACAACACAAATGACAAATGTCAAATGACAAATGACAAATGGCAAATGTCTACCCGCCTTGGCCCATGCCGAGCGGCAAGAGGGGACGCGGCTCTTTTCCTCCAAAAAACCAACTCGCCCCCACTCGTAGCCGGTGATGCCACGTCGGCAGACGCGCGGTGTAAAGCGCGAACCGGGCTTGTCGCGCCAATGGACCACCGAATGCCTGGCCACCCGTCAGTACCGCCGCACGCTCGGTACCAAGGCTTAGCGCTTCGCCAAGTTCCTCGAAGTACTTTGATTTGAGTTTGTCGCCGGAAAGGAAAGCCCGGATATTGTCGGCGGCGAGGTAGGCTTGTTGCAGAGCGAGTTGTGCCGTGCCGGCCAAAGTCGGAGTTGCATCTTTGAAGTAAGCGATATCACCTAGCGCAAATACGTTCTCATGCGATTGTGTTTGCAACGTGGGCTCGACCAGAATTAAGCCGCGGTTTGTCTTTTCGATACTGAGCTTCTCAATGACTGGGTTGACTCGAACGCCTCCAACCCAGACGATGGCCGCAGTTTCTATCTCGGTCTGGACATCGTTGTGTTCCACGACGATTGAGCGTTCAGTCACGCTCACTACTCGAGTCAACGTGTGCACTTCAACACGAGATTCTTCGAGCGCATCTTCGACAAACTCGCGGATCGATTCCCCCATTCCGGGTACGACTCTGTCTCCCATTTCGAGTATCAACACCCGCGGCTCGCCCGTTAGCGCGCGTCGCTCGAACGCATCGCGTAGAAGATCGGCCATTTTGGTAGAAAGCTCCACTCCGCTGGCACCGGCGCCAACTACCGCAAACGTGAGCGCGCGCCGAGTGTCCTGTGGTGGCAGGCTCGGCGGTACATGATCCAGCACATCCACCATCCGCTGTCGGAGTGAATCGGCATGGGCGATCTTGCGAAAAGGAAAGGTAAACTGTTCGGCGCCCGGGACTCCGGCATAGTTCGTCACTCCGCCCAGGGCAAGAACGAGGACGTCGTAAGTCAGAGGCGAGTCGTGCCCCTCAATTGTGACGGTTCGAGACGCCAGGTCGATGTTTGTAACCGGATTTTGAAGGACCCGCACGTCCTCATCGAGCAGCTCCCGATACTTCGGCGCGATGTGCCATTCTTCGACTTCACCGCTGAGGTACTCGTACAGCATCGGCGTAAAAAGAAAATGGTCTTGGTCAGTAAGGAGGGTAACGTCTCCCGTACCTTTCAGGGAAAGGGCGGTGAAAAGACCCCCGAAACCGCCGCCAAGGATTAGAATTTTGGGTTTAGGCATTCCGCAAATGGTACCTCAACAGGACCTATATGACCTATAAAACTTCAAACCCAACTCCGTGGCCCCTGCTGGACACTGTCCGAAGCGCCGTGTTAAATTGACTTGTTCTTAAGTTTAGCGGTTGCCGTCTTTAGGCGGTCTTTACTGCTGCCAAGGAGGATCATCTACAGCAAGTGGCGTTAGCAAAAGAGACGAAGGAAAAGATTGTAAACGAATTCCGCACCCATGAAGCCGACACAGGCTCACCTCAAGTCCAGGTAGCTTTGTTAAGCAAGAGAATTAACGAACTCACAGAGCACTTCAAAACGCATAAGAAGGACAACCACTCGCGCCGAGGCTTGCTGAAGATGGTCTCGCAGCGTCGAAGTATGCTGGATTATCTAAAGCGTACGGATATTGAGCGTTATCACGAAGTAGTGAATCGTTTGGGCCTGCGTCGTTAAGACCGGGCCGATTTCGTAAAGAGAGAGCTTCGATTCTCGTTTTTCAAGCGCGCGTCTATCGAAGAGCTTGCAGCAGTGCCGAACGTGACGGCGATTGACTGACAGCAAGCAGACGTGTAAGGCCTCAGAGTAACAGTAAAGGCGGCATGAGCTTCACGGGTAAGAGGCTCGTGCCGCCTTTCCAATATCAACCTTTTTCGGCTGCCCAATGCTTCACGTGGCCGGGTCGCGAGAATAAAAGGTTAGAACCCAAAAAAGGACGGATGAGACGTCCACGCGCCGCAAAGCAGGCGCGGTTGTGAAGGAGAAAACAACATGCCAGTTAGGAAATACCTCAAAGAATCAATCAAATTAGGTGACAAGGAGTTGACCGTGGAAACGGGCCGTATGGCCAAACAGGCTGACGGCGCAGTTGTAATTCGGTACGGCGATACGATGCTGCTAGTCGCAGCCGTGGGAGCGCCCACCGTCAGGGAGGGAGCAGATTTCTTCCCACTCACGGTCGAATATCGAGAGTCGCAATTTGCGGCCGGGCGCATCCCCGGAAATTACTTTCGACGTGAAGGAAGGCCGAACGAAAAGGAAATACTTACAAGTCGATTGATCGACCGGCCGTGCCGGCCATTGTTTGCCGAAGGCTATCGAAACGAGACGCAGGTTATTGCCAGTGTGATCTCGGCCGACCCTGATAACAATCCTGATGTGATTGCTATTACGGGCGCGTCTTGTGCCCTCTTCCTGTCGGACATTCCATTCATGAATCCCATCGCGGGGGTTCGTGTGGGGCTGATCGACGGCCGCTACATTATCAATCCCACTTACGACGAAGTGCGGGACTCGCGGTTAAATCTCATCGTAGCCGGTACGGAGGAAGCCATCGTGATGGTCGAAGCCGGCGCCCACGAAGTGTCGGAAGAGATCATGGTCGAAGCCCTGATGCTGGCCCATAAGGAGATCAATCGCCTGTGCCGTTGGCAAAACGAACTTTACAAGGCGCTGGAGATTGAGAAACGCGAAGTCATGCCGGTAGTTCTTAATGAAGAAATGCTCGGCGAGATTGAGAGAAACTACTCTGAACGCTTGCGAGCTGCGTTGGATACAACGAGTCAAGATAAGCGCACAAGCTACGCGGCAGTTGACGATTTGAAGAAAGAGGTCGTCGAAGGGTATCCAGAGGAAGAACTCGAACGCCGCCAAATGGCCAAACAGATATTCGATCATCTGAAGGAGAAACTGTTCCGCGACGACATTCTCAACAAACGGCGGCGACCTGATGGCCGCAGGTTTTCCGAGATTCGCCCGATCACGAGCGAAGTGGGTTGGCTCCCGCGCGTCCATGGTTCAGCGCTCTTTACGCGCGGTGAAACTCAAGCCCTCGTGAGTACTACGCTCGGCACCAAAGAAGATGAGCAATATCTCGACGATTTGGAAAAGGGCGAAGTCAAACGCCGGTTCATGCTCAACTACAACTTTCCCGCGTTTTCGGTCGGTGAAGTTGGCAGATTCGGCAGCCCTGGACGTCGCGAGATAGGACATGGAGCACTCTCGCGTCGCGCGCTCGAAGCGGTCCTCCCGGACGAATCAGCTTTCCCTTACACAATTCGAATCGTTTCTGACATCACCGAGTCGAATGGGTCATCCTCAATGGCTACGGTTTGCGGCGGCACTCTGTCCATGATGGATGCAGGGGTGCCTTTGAAAGCGCCAGTGGCCGGGGTGGCTATGGGTCTGGTTATGGAGGGTAACAAGTACGCCATTCTCACGGACATCGCCGGCGCTGAGGACCACTACGGCGACATGGATTTCAAAGTCGCCGGAACGAAGGACGGAATTACTGCTCTGCAAATGGATATCAAGATCGGCGGCATCAATGCCCAGATCATGGCAGAGGCGTTGGAGCAGGCAAAGAAAGGCCGCATGTACATCTTGAATGTGATGGGCCAGACGCTTGAACAGCCGCGTGAGGAAATCTCGTCATACGCTCCCCGCATCATTCAGATCAAAATCAATCCCGACAAGATTCGCGATGTGATCGGGCCTGGCGGCAAAGTCATTCGATCGCTCGTCGAAGAGACAGGGGCAAAGATCGACGTGTCGGACGATGGAACGATATCGATTGCCACCGCGAATGGAGACGCAGCCGATGCGGCAGTCGCACGTATCCGCGGATTAACTGCCGAAGCCGAGGTGGGCCAAAGTTATCTAGGAACAGTGTCGCGGATTGTCGACTTTGGCGCGTTCGTCGAGATCTTTCCTGGAACAGATGGTCTGCTGCACATCTCCGAAATCGCCGATCGTCGCGTCAAAGATGTTCGCGACGAGTTAAAGGAAGGACAGCAGATTCTTGTTAAGTGCATTGGGAAGGAAGGGAACAAGATCAAGCTCTCTCGCAAAGCGGTGCTGCGTGATGAGAGTCGCAAGGCTGAGGCTGCGAGCGCCGGCGACATCGACTTTACTTAAAACTTCACAACGCTAGCCGGTCGGCACAACGAAAGCCGAGTTCGAACCGACAACGGGTCGACTCGGCTTTGGTTTTTGTGTTGATCGCGTTCAACGTTTGTCTAAAGCTTGGAATGAATTCTAGAAACCGGACGAGGAATCTTGCAGATCACAATCGTGCGATGATTCTCAAACCAGTGTTTTCTTTGTCTTTCGTGTCACACCCACCCGCCGTCAAGCCGTGGACTGTTATTTGCACAAAAACGCGACGCACCCCTCATTCTATGCGTCGACGCGTGTCCGCAATCATGTACTTGACTCGTCGAGCGCACGACTAAGTTAGGTACTTAATCCCGACGTCGCCTGCCACCCAGCCTCGTTAACGTGGCTATTCAGGTTGCTGGAGTTTCGTCCGACTGCAGATTAGACGATTAAAGTTTTGAAGTGGAAATCGAGAGTCATTAACTGTCTTCTACGATTACCACTGAACCCATGAACGCAATGAGTCGAGTTCCCCTAATTGGCGCATTAGTTTTAACGACGTTGTTCTTCGCAGCAACGACTGCACAAGCTGAGCCCGTCACATTCAATCACGTTGTTCAGGTCATCAATGGCTTTCAAAATCCAGCTGAGCTTCGTCTAAAAGACGTTGGAACTCCCGCTTATGGAATTGTTCAGCAAGGTGCAAAAGGTGCCGCTGATAAATCTACCAAGGGAACTGCCTCTCCCGATTCACTGCTGAGTGGTATCACAGTCGATTCACCCGATACACAGCGCGGTGCTGAAATCGTCGTGCAAGGCGAGGTTGATGGAACTGTGTGTGACTGCGGTGAGATTTGGGTACCAGGTGGATTCCCGAAATGGCCTTTGATTTTTCTCGCCGGCATCCCGTTTATTTTCATTGATTCCGACGAGCTTCCGCCGCTCCCACCGACGACTCCAGAGGAGCCGCCGAGCTCTAACCCCTCGCCTACTCCGACTCCAACACCAACACCGGAGCCGGCTTCGCTACTCCTACTTGGATCAGGCTTGATTGCCGTCGGTGCTGGCGTGCGTCGACGTTATGCGAAGTCGAAACTTGCGGCTCAGGAGCAGACGACAGAGGAGGGCCGAGTATCATGAAATCAAGCATGGCCCCAGACAGATTCTTCAGATACTCGAGATTTGCCACTCTGCTGCTTGCCGCGGCAGTTTTGTTTGCTTTTCCAGCACTTGCGAATGCGGTAGCCAAGAAGCCGGCAAAACACGGTGTCATCAAAGTCATGACTCGGCCGGACAGTTATGTCATTGAAGTTGACGGAAAGCCGGATGGGAAAACAACCACTAATGATTGGCGCTCCTGGAATCTCGAACCAGGGGTGCACACTATCGTAATTATTTTGCCGGATGGCGGTCGTTGGACCAGACAGATCAGTTTAGAAGCCGGCCGCATCAAGTGTGTGACGCTGAATTACAGACCAGGCAAACTGCCTCCACCAGAGTCTCCTTGCCCCTTCCCCGTGAATCTCTCAGCGCCTTCTTCGGTTAATGAAGGCGAAGTAATAACTTACACGGCGGATGTTTCGTACGGTGGAACGTCAGCACTCAAGTACACTTGGACGATTAGTCCTGCAAATGCGAAAGTCCTAAGTGGTTTAAGTACTCCAACGATCACGGTCGACTCAACGGATCTCGGCCGGCAGCGTATTACAGCTACGCTGACCGTCGACGATGGATCTGGCGAGGCGATGTGTAAGCAGGTCGCGCAAGCGTCAACGTACGTTACACCTCTCCCACCGCGCGAAAATCCAGCTCGCGAATATGATGTCTGCTGCAATTGCACGTTTGACGATCAAAAAGCGCGGCTCGACAATCTCGCGATCGAACTCCAGAACGACCAGTCGACGACCGCTTACGTCATCGCTTACGGCGGACGCGGTAGCCGCGCCGGCGAGGCAAATCGGTTAGGTGCGCGTGCGCTCGACTATCTTACGACGCAGCGTGGAATCGACAGGTCCAGAATTGTCGTTCTCAACGGTGGTTATCGCGAGCAGAATTGCGTCGAACTTTGGATTGTGCCTCGCGGAGCTGCTCCGCCGCAGCCGAGACCCACTGTGCAGGCTGGCGACATCAAACCGGTGCGAGAAGAGCCGGTCGGAAGACGCCGTCGAGCAAGCTAAAGTTCACTTAGATCGAAATTGTAGGGGCGGCCCTTCGTGGCCGCCCTTTCTATTGTGTGCCGAGCATGTTCGACAGCTAGGAGGTGAAAGTCCTCTACTCAACCTGATGGAGGTGAAGAGTTAGCGAAGCGCAAGGGCGTCGCCGTGAGGCGGGGTCTGAAGGAAGCGTGGAGCAAAGGTGCGAGCCGATGAACAAGAACCGGATAGGAGGCATACGGCATCGGGCGAGTTGGCAATTGACAACGAAGCCCATATCCATCAAGGAGGCTGGTTGTAAATCCGGCGGCCGTGCAGCGAAGGCGGTCGAACTTACCTCGGGAGATCTGTGGCGTGTCGTGGATTCACGACTGAGACTGCTGTGAGGCAGTTGAGCGCGCCACAGAAGTCAGCAGAGGGCATAGTAATCACGCGAGTGGTGAAGGCCTGAACGGTCCTCCGCAAGGAGGGTAAAGAGAGAGCGAGTAAGCAGCGCAACTCATGAGTGACAAGCGGCAGAAGAACCAGCTAGTGCTGGCCTTCGCAGAGATGAGTAGGAGTGAAGCTCCGAGGGACTCTGACGAAGGGATCGAAACGCTGATGGCGAAGCGTGAAGCCGAAAGCATGGCTAATAGGAAACAACTGATGGAAGCAGTCTGCGAGCGGAAGAATTGCAAGCAGGCATTGGCCCGAGTCAAGCGCAACAAAGGTAGTGCTGGTATCGACGGGATGACGGTCGAGCAGCTGCCAGCTTACCTGAAGCAACACTGGCCAACCATTCGCGAGCAACTGTTGAGTGGCACTTACAAGCCGCAACCAGTGAAGCGGGTAGAAATACCGAAGCCAGATGGTGGGATGCGAAAGCTTGGTATCCCAACGGTGCTGGATCGCTTCATTCAGCAAGCGGTGATGCAGGTACTGCAACGCAGTTGGGATCGCACCTTCTCGGCACAGAGCTACGGGTTTCGCCCCGGACGCTCAGCACATCAGGCAGTAGCCCAAGCACAGCAGTACATCGCAGACGGTTACGGCTGGGTGGTGGACTTGGACTTAGAGAAGTTCTTCGACCGAGTCAATCACGACAAGCTGATGGCCAAGCTGGCACAGCGAATCAGCGACAAGCGAATGCTAAAGCTGATTCGGGCTTTTCTTCGTGCTGGCGTGCTGGAAGGTGGGTTGGTAAGTCCGATTGATGAAGGTACGCCGCAAGGAGGACCTTTGTCGCCCTTGTTGTCGAACATTGTGCTCGACGAGTTGGACCGAGAGCTGGAGCAGCGCGGACATCGATTCGTGCGGTATGCGGACGATTGCAACATCTACGTGCGCAGCCAACGGGCCGGTGAGCGAGTGATGAAAAGTGTTTCGCAGTTCATCACGAGAAAGCTCAAACTCAAGGTCAACGAACAGAAAAGTGCAGTGTCTCGACCAAGTAAGCGAAAGTTCCTGGGCTTTAGTTTCATTTGGCAGCGTGAACTGCGGCGGCGCATAGCGCCAAAAGCGGTGGCGCGGTTCAAGCAACGGGTGCGGGAACTGACGCGGCGGACGCGTGGGGTAAAGGTGGAAACGATGGTGGCCCAACTCAGTCGCTACTTGCGGGGCTGGCGTGGCTACTTCGGCTTCTGCCAAACGCCTGGGGTGTTGCGCAGTCTTGAGAGTTGGCTCAGACGCCGCTTGCGGGCGGTTGTCTGGAAGCAGTGGAAACGAGGAAAGGTGCGATTTGCTGAGCTATGCAAGCGAGGCGTGAGTAAAGACCTTGCCGCGCGAACGGTGGGCAGTGCTCACGGCCCGTGGCGACTCAGTAACTCGCCCGCTCTCAACGTTGCACTGTCCAATGCCTATTTCGCGTCGCTAGGACTGACGCCGTTAGTTGCTAACTAAACGCTTAACTCGCCGAACCGCCGTGTACGGACCCGTATGCACGGTGGTGTGACAGGGAAAGCTAGCGATGGCCTACCTATGTCAATTCGATTTGCGACAACAGGGGCGCCCCACGGAGGGACGCCCCTACAAAACTCAAGGCCTATTTGACGCTGCCCAAAAGCTTGTGGTAACAATCAGCCTGAAGTTCCCCCCAAACAGCCCCCAACGATGGTTGCGTTTCACAGAAGGAGTCCGTCATGGCTGACGAGAATGGCGGTGGGGGTGGCAGTACCGGAGTTGTCGCGATACTGGCAATCTTCGTGATCATTGTTTTGGTGTTGCTCTTTGTCTACCGTGACCGCTTGTTCGGAGGTCGCGGCAGTCAAAAGATCGACGTAAACGTTCAGACACCGAGTAGATGATCCAAAACTGATTCTGGTGCGGTTGGAGTTAATGTTCTCGCAGGGGAGCGCATTGGCGCTCCCCTTCTTTTGTATGAAGCATTATCCGCGTCACCGCGCCTTGCAGCAGTTCGGAGCGACAGTCAATGTCTTTTTCCGATTTACCATTTACCATTTACCATTTACCATCCTTCTCCTATGACGGCGCCTAACATCGAAACAATCGTATCGCTCGCCAAGCGCAGAGGCTTTGTTTTTCCTTCGTCAGAGATCTACGGCGGACTCGGCAGCGCCTGGGACTATGG
>DATEDU010000111.1:0-4558 GCA_035281525.1 Pyrinomonadaceae bacterium
TATTTTCATCGACTGACCATCGTGGATGCGTCGCTCCATCCTTGAGCTTCTGAGGGGGTCCACCAGTGGCAGTTGTTTTCCATAGAGATCTAGCGATGGTGTTATCGGGGGGAATGGCTTGTTCAAGAACGTACAAAGTCTGATTGCCGCTGGGAGAAATCACGTGTTCCGCAATCCGCTTAACCGCGATGAGATCGTGAAGTGTAACCGGACGTTTTGTCCGTGCTTCGATAGGCAATGAAAAGAAGATTGTGACGAGTAAGAGACTAGTCAATATCGCACCAACGCTTTTTATGCCGGGTGACTGTTGAGGCCTTTGATCCCAGGGAGTCCCGATTCATTCCACCAAGATGACTGAGGATAGCTCTTACAGAAATTCTGCCGTTCTTCGTATGGTCCACAAACGAAGTTTATAGGCAGTCGCTGAGCAACAAATGTGATGTCGTATGAGTACCGCGCTGGAAACTCGTTGCAGAACTTGTAGTCTCGCGTTTCAACTATGGGAACAGCATCCTAATGCACGGTTATTGTTCCATTGACAACCGGCCACGTGCGTGCATTCTCAGCTGGCCACGGACGAGTTGCACAGTACACGTCAGAACTCGGAATTGTTCCTTCAAAACCCACGAACGTTGTACGGCCCTCCTGATTATCCTGTCCGTTGCCTTCATCCAACACGCGGAACCAAATGTCATGACCTGGCTGATGAATCTCAGCCTGAAAGTCCGGGCTGGTGGACCGGTTTGCGACTATGACTCCGCCAATCCAGGCTCGTCCCAGTTCCTTGTCCACGGCCAGGCAGGTTACTCTCGCGTCAAAATCTACTGAGCCCAGGCCATCGTTAGTGGTGTGATGAAACGCACCAGAGAATTCTCCGTTAGCGTGCTCAATTGCAGAGAAGCCGAATTGCACATCCAGCGAACCGCCGATGACGTATTGGCCTCCGCCAGTTGCCGCGGCCAAGCCCGCATTCGCCTTCGCTGTTGCCATGTGGCCTGCGAGCCCTGCCGACATTGATATTAGAGTGATTAGTAATACTTCGGCGATTTTCATAAGCCTCCTGTGTTTCAGATCGGTTTGGGTTGGGAAGAAGACTAAGCTTATAGACTTCACCGCTTATATTGTCTTGAACTTTTCTGCCCGGTTTGGAATAGAGATGATATAGATCTGAGGAAGTTGGTGATGCTTTACCTTACATTACTGACGAACTTCTTTTAATTGACCGAAGGGGAGTCTGTTTTTATACTTCGCTATAATGAATTCTTCTAAACGTGCCGCGCCGGTATCGCTAGGAAGCCCTCGATTCCGCACAAATGAGCACGGTTCGTTTCTTCTAACCGAGGCTTACTTTCCCGCCGGACATTGTCTGGGAAGACATTTTCACGATCGCACAGTCGTCGGCATCACTCTCTCTGGAACTTGGGATTCGATACTAGGTCAGACTCGACTGGCGAATGCACCCGGAATGTTGCACGTAGAGCCAGCCGGCGATTCACATGTCAACCGATTTGGTTCCGACGGTGCTCATGTGTTGTTGATTCAGCCCAATCACAATGAGGAAGCATTGCTGTCCTTCAAAACTATCCTCCATATCGGACACCAAGTTCGAGTTGGCTGGCCTGGCATGCAGTTCGGACGTCGGTTATTAGACGAACTCAATGAAGGGGACGAATTGACGTCTTTGGCGATCACTAATCTAGTCATAGATCTCCTGATATTGGCATCCCGCAACCAGAGAGTTCGTCAGGGTCCGGCGCCTCTGTGGCTGAAGCGCTCAGTTGATTATTTGCACGCACGGTTTTTAGATCGGCCTTCACTTTGTGAACTTGCCAGAGAGGCTGGCGTAAGTCCGGAGCACTTCGCGCGCGAGTTTCGCCGCATCTTTAGCACGACTGTCTCTGAATACTTAAGGCGTCTTCGGCTCGAGTGGGCGAGCGAGCGCCTGCGCTTGGACAATGACTCGATAGCCGCAATTGCTCTCGCGGCTGGCTTCGCAGATCAAAGTCACTTTACGCGACAATTCCACCGACAATTTGGAGTCACGCCTGCCGGCTTTCGTCGCGAGGTTAGAGTTCACAGAATTGCAGGAGTTGAGCCGATAGCGTAGTTCTCTCCAAGTCCTTCGAACCAGTTAACAGTAAGCCGCCAAGGTTTATGACTCCAAACCCCTGAGCCCTAAATTTCGAGCGGCGTTACGAAACGAATTACCGATTTGGATTCAGAAGGGAATCGTATCGGAGCAAACCGCAAAGCAGCTCTCAAACGCGTACCATCTCGATAATCTCAAACACGAGTCTACGCGCCTGCTGTCGGCGGTCATCTTCACAATAGGTGGCGTGTTACTTGGCGGCGGCGTGACCGGCAAATCGACCGTGAAATATCAAGTAATGCCTGGGATCGTAACGAAATATCTCCCACCCCGATTTATTTGACGCCGGCGCGAAATAAATCAAAAACCACTTGCGAAACCGAACAGTTGCGCATATACTCGCAACCGATCAGTTTCACGAACTAAGAAAACTTATGAGAAGAGACGTTTTTCAAGCCATCGCCGATCCGACAAGACGGGCGATCATCGCGTTGATAGCGTTGCAGGCGATGACGCCTAACGCGATCGCGGAGCATTTCGCAACGTCGCGGCAGGCGGTTTCCAAGCACTTGCGCATTTTGACCGAGTGCGAGCTTGTGACGCAGGAGCAAAAGGGCCGCGAGATCTACTACCGGCTTGAGATCGAAAAAATGATAGAGATCGACAAATGGCTGGAGCACGTGCAGGAGATCTGGGAAGGCAACTTCAAGCGTCTCGATGCGTTACTTGCCGAGTTAAAGCAACAAGAGAAACAGGAGCGAAAGAAATGAAACCCGCCGAAGCAAGCCTGCCGTCAGATACCGAGGTACTCGTCAAGCGGAGCTTCGATGCTCCCGTCAAACTGGTGTGGCGGGCCTACATGGAACCGGACCTGATGCGTCGTTGGTGCTCGGGCCTCCCCGGTTGGTCGATGACTGTCTGCGAGATGGATATGCGCGTCGGCGGAAAGTATCGCTGGCGCTGGCGCAGCGACGAGGACGGCCAGGAGTTCGGATTCACTGGCGAGGTCCTAGAAGTCGTTCCGCACGCGCGAATCGTGCATACCCAAATCTACGATCCAGGCGACTTGGGCATTTCCATGGGGAGCGAACCATCGATCGTGACCGTCACCTTCCAGGAAGCGGGCGGTATCACGAACATGACAACCACGATCAAGTTTGCCTCGAAGGCCGACCGCGATGAGGCGTTCGCAACCGGCATGACAGACGGCATGGAGATGAGCTACAAGCGGCTCGACGGAGTACTGGCCGAAGTATAACGAGTGACAATTATGAGTCTGAAAGAACTGCTCGCGAAATTATCGCAGCAAAAGGGGACAAAACAATGAGGAAATTATGAATTGGAATCCAAAGACGACAGCATTTGTCTTTTCGATGCTTTTGACAATACCCCTGTCGGCGGTCGTGTCGGCGCAGCAGAAAACGACGACGGGCTACGCGCCGGTTAATGGGCTGAAGATGTATTACGAAATTCAAGGTGAAGGCGATCCCGTGGTCCTGCTCCACGGAGCGTTTATGACTATCGGCAACAACTGGAAAGCTCCATGGGGCGATGGAACCATGGACTGGATCGCCGAACTTTCCAAAACGCGGAAAGTGATCGCCGTCGAAATGCAGGGCCACGGGCGGACGGCCGACATCGATCGCGTTATCACTCCTGAAAACCTCGCTGACGATGTGGCCGCCTTGCTAGATTATCTCAAGATCCCAAAGGCGGATATCATCGGCTACAGTCTTGGCGGCGGAGCGGCAATTCAGTGTGCTATCCGACATCCGGAAAAAGTGCGTAAAGTGATCATTATTTCATATGCCTTTCGCACCGACGGTTGGGTCAAGGAAAAGAACGACGCAATGCCCAGAATCACGGCGGAAGCCTTCAAAGGCTCACTAATCGAAGCCGAGTATAAAAAACTGAGCCCGACGCCCGACAAATTCGCCGTTTTTGTAAATCATCTTAAGGCGGCGGCGGTGAAACCGTACGATTTCGGCGCCGATAAATTTAACGCCGCCAAAGCCCCGATGTTCTTCATTCACGGCGACGCCGATGGCGTGCGGATCGAACATATTGCGGAAATGTTCAGCTTGAAAGGCGGTGGAAATTCCGGCGACCTGGGTCCGCGCTCGGCATCGAGGGTGACAATCTTGCCCGACACAACGCACGTGGCGCTGATGTCCCGCGGGCAAACGATCATCCCGATGATCAACGACTTTCTCGATTCCAAGCCCGCGAAGCAGTAAATATGGCCGTACAAGTCGAAATGACACAACGTGGCGAAATCGAGCCGGAGGTCAGCATTCATCTTCGGCCCGTAACAGAGAGCGACCTTGAAATACTCTTTGAGTATCAACGCGAGCCAGAGGCGAATGAAATGGCAGGGTTTCCGCCCCGGGACCATGACGCTTTCATGGCGCATTGGGCAAAGATTTTAGTCGACGAGACCGCCGTCGCAATGGCGGTTGTTGTTGACGG